>NZ_JBSFGK010000043.1:0-69264 GCF_053596495.1 Kitasatospora sp. NPDC001683 | reverse complement strand
GTCACGTGGCGGTGGCCCGCCGCGCTCGGACGACGGCCGGGGCGGACGCGGCGACCGGGGTGGCGCCGACGGCGGAGGCCGAGCCCCGCCGGAGCGGGGCGCCGCCTGTCGTTCAGCCGGTGTTCAGACCTTGATCAACGCCGGCCGACCGGCTCCGGCGGCAGGGTGGCGCCGACCCGCGCGGCCGGGCCCTCGCCGTGGCCCTTGGCGTCGCCGTGGCCGGGCCACCAGGCGCGGCGGCCGAGCATGGCGGTGAGCGCCGGGGTGAAGAACATCGCCATCACGAAGGCCGCGATGATGATGCCGATCGCGATCGAGAAGCCCATCTCGCTCATCATCGTGTTGCCGGCCAGCAGCATGGTGCCGAAGGTCGCGGCCAGGATGAAGCCCGCCGCGGCCACCGTCGGGCCGCCGTGGCGGATGGCCTGGCTCGCCGCCTCGCGGGGGTCGCGGCCCTCGCGGGCCTCCTCGCGCAGTCGGGCGATCATCAGGATGTTGTAGTCGGTGCCGATCGCGACCACGAACAGGTAGATCAGGATCGGCAGCATGAACATCAGACCGGTCTCGCCCTTGATGTTCTGGAACACCAGGGTGGTGGCACCGAGGGTGGCGCCGAAGCCGAGGCCGACCGAGGCCATCAGGTACCACGGGGCGACCACGCTGCGCAGCAGCAGGCCGAGGATGACCATGATCAGCACCGCGGCGATCGGGAAGACCAGCCTGTAGTCGTGGGCCATCGCCGTGTTGATGTCCTTGTACACGGAGCTGGTGCCGGAGACGTAGGCCTTGGTACCGGCGGGCGCCTGGTCGTGGGCGACCTTGCGGACCCGGTCGATGGTGTCGATGGCCTTGTTGCTGGACGACTCGTCCTTCAGCACGACGGTGACGTCGACGGTGAGCCCGTCCTTGCTGATGCCGCGCTCCGCGTTCGGCATGGCGGAGGTGGCCACGCCGTCGACCTTGCCCAGGTCGGCCACGTAGCCCTGGAGCGCGTTGAGGTCGATCTTGCTGCCGTTCTCGCTGGTGACGAGGACGTGGGCGGGGTCGGCGGCGCCGGCCGAGTAGGCCTTGATCATGGTGTCCTGGACGACCATCGACTCCTTGTCCTTCGGCATGGAGCTGCCGGCCATGTCGAAGGTGCCCTTGTAGCCGAGGGCGGCGACCGCGAGGCCGACCATCACCAGGCCGGAGACCAGGGCGGCGGCGACCGGACGGCGGCCGACGCCGCGGCCGATGGCGGCGAAGCGGGCGTTCGAGGGCTCGCGCTGCCAGGCCTTGGAGGGCCAGAACAGGACCTTCTGGGGGATCAGGCAGAGGATCGCGGGCACCAGGGTGACCGAGGCGAGCGCGGTGACGCCGACGGCGATGGCCAGCGCCGGGCCGAGTGCCTTGAACATGCCGAGGCTGGACAGCACGAGCACCGAGAAGGCGACCACGACGGCGCCGGCGGCGGAGGTGATGGCCTCGCCGACCCGACCGACCGCATTGGCCACGGCCTCCTTGCGGTTGTCCCCGGCCCGCAGCCGCTCGCGGTAGCGGAACATCAGGAACAGGAAGTAGTCGGTGCCGACGCCGTAGAGCACGACGGTGAGGATCTGCGAGATCGAGCTGTCGGCCTTGAGGCCGAACCAGTCGGTCGCGAAGCCGATCAGACCGGTGGCGACCATCGAGTAGATGATCACCGAGAGCACCGGCAGCAGCGCGACGAGCGGGCTGCGGAAGATGATCCCGAGCGTGAGCAGGATGATCACGACCGTGCCGAGCCCGATCAGCATGCCCGCCGTGTTGCTGGAGTCCTTCTGGTCCAGCATGGTCGCGGCCGGACCGCCGACCTGGTACTTCAGGTTGGTGCCGGCGGCGAGTTCCTTGCCGTCGTCGCGAAGCTGCTTCGCGGCGTCGGTGAACTCGTCCGACTGCATCTTGGACTTGTCGATGGAGACCAGCGCCATCGCGTACTTGTGGTCCTGGGAGTACGAGCCCGTCTTGTCGGAGACCGGGAGGACCTGCTCGACGAGCGGGATCTTCTTGTCGGCCAGGCCCTGGGTGATCTTGTCCATGGCGGCCTGGTCGCCGGCGTCCAGCCGGCCGCCGTCGTTGCGCTCGAAGAGCAGCAGCGCGGACGGCGACTTCTCGGACGGGAAGGCCTTCTGCTGGAGGTCCGTCGCCTGGATGGACTCGTAGTGCTTGGGCAGGAAGGCCGACTCGTCGGTGTTGGTGGTCAGCGCGGGAGCGGATCCGATGATCGCGACCGCGGCGATCAGCCACGCGCCGATCACCCACCAGGCGCGGCGGACGACGAAGTGTCCTAGTCGGTGGAACATGCTCGATGCCTCCTGGGCATGGTTCACCGCAGCCCTTGGGGGACGGGACGCTGGGCGACGGCAGGACCGGACGGCGGACGCATCGGCGTCCCCTAGCCGGTCGGCAGGTAAGTAGGTCTGGGCGTCATCCTACGAGTACGTGCTTGCCGCTCGGCAAGGAGCCCCCGTTGTCCAACCCCCGTTGCGGGCCGCCCCCGAAGCGGCCCCGACCCAGTCTCTCCCGGCCGCCACCCCGTTGACCTCGTGCTCCGGGTGGAGTCTCCTCCCCCTCAGGGTGGAGCCCGCCCCCTACCTCCGAGGAGGAGGCGTCAGGGTCCCGGGGTAGGGGAAAACCCCGCCCCCGTCCGTGCGCCGTCCCGTACGCCGCCGGGTGAGCCATGATGATCTCCGTCCGGAGTCCTCCGGAGGAACGACGGCGGAACGGAGCCCAGCCATGATCCCCTTCGACGAGGGCCGCGCCCGGCTGCTGCTCGCCCACGCCTGCGAGTCCGCCGGACTGCCCGGCCCGGGTGACGCCCGGCTGCTCGCGCTCGGCGAGAACGCCGTCTTCGACCTCGGTGACCCGGCCGTGGTCGCCAAGGTCGGCCGCGGCCCCGAACTGTACGACCGGGCGCACCGCGAGCTGACCGTCGCGCACTGGCTGGCCGGGCAGGACGTCCCGGTGGTCCGCCCGTACGGGGCGGTGCCGGCCGAGCCGCAGCTGGCCGACGGGCACCCGGTCACCTTCTGGCACCGGCTCGCCCCCGCCGTCCGCCCGGCCCGCCCGGCCGACCTCGCCCCGCTGCTGCGGGCCCTGCACCGACTGCCGCTGCCGCCCTTCCCGGTCGGCCGGCGCGACCTGCTGGCGCCGGTCGAGCGCTGGCTGGCCTCCGCCGAGGGGCAGGTCGACCCGGCGGACGTCGCCTTCCTGCGCCACCGCCGGGACGCCTTCGAGGCCGCCCTGCCCGACCTCGTGCCGCAGCTGCACCCCGGGGTGATCCACGGGGACGCGCTGCCGCGCAACGTCCACGTCGGCCCGGACGGGCCGGTGCTGCTCGACCTGGAGAACGTCTCGCACGACCTGCGCGAGCACGACCTGGTGGTACTCGCGCTCAGCCACGACCGCTACGGCGTGCCGGGCGAGGAGTACCGGGCGTTCACCGAGGCGTACGGCTGGGACGTGCGGGACTGGCCCGGCTTCGCGGTGCTGCGCGGGGCCCGGGAGACGGCCAGCGCCTCCTGGGTCGCCCAGCAGGCGGCCGGGAACCCGGCGGCGCTCGCGGAGTTCGGCCGCCGGGTCGCCTCGCTCCGCGAGGGGGCCACCGACGTGCGGTGGTACCCGTTCTGACGGCGCCCGGATACCCGTTCCGAACGGCGGACGCCAATCCGGTCGAGTGTGAGAAGACTCTTAGGACGGATCGGTCCGGCCGGCAACCGGGACACGTACGATCGGCGTCCTATCGCACAGTCATCCTGACCGAGGGATCGGCACCCGTCTCGCCCCTCAGGAGCCGCCGTCATGCACCGGACCGCCACCCGCCGCCGCCCGTCGCTTCCGACTCTCCCGATCCGTCCGTCCCGTCCGGGCGCGGGCCGCGGTCGGCTGATCGCGGGCTGCATCGCGGTGGCCGCCGTCCTGGGGCTGTCCGCGTGCGGCGCCGCCAGCGGGGCGCTGCAGCCGAGCACCAACGCCGCCGCCCCCGACACCGGCTCGACGCAGCAGCCGCAGCCGACCGGCAGCGGGGCCACCACCAGCGCGCCCGCCCCCGGCTCGGACGCCGCCACCGGCTCCGGCCCGACCGCGCCGCCGGCCACCGCGAAGCCGCGCACGCCCACCGCGCCGACCGGCTCCCCGGTCGGCTCCCCGCCCACCGGCACGCCCGCGGCGCCGCCCGCCGCACCGCCCGCCCACACCGGGACGGCGACCAAGGTGATCGGCTCCACCGCCTCCGGCGGCCGCACCGTCGCGCTCACCTTCGACGACGGCCCCGGCCCGGCCACCGGCCAGATCCTCGACCTGCTCGCCCAGTACCACGTCAAGGCCACCTTCTGCGAGATCGGCCAGAACGCCGCCGCCAACCCGGCCCTGGTGAAGCGGGTGCTGGCCGAGGGTCACCGGCTCTGCGACCACAGCGTCCACCACCCGCAGCCGTTCGAGAAGCTCCCCCACGACAAGGCGGTGTACGAGATCGGCGCCGCCCACGACATGATCGTCAAGGCCGGCGGGCCGGGCACCCAGGTCAGCTGGTTCCGCGCACCGGGCGGCGGCTTCACGGCGGACAACGAGCACATCGCGGCCGGTCTCGGGATGTCCTCGCTCGGCTGGTCCGTCGACCCGCGCGACTGGGCCCGTCCGGGCGTGCCCGCGATCGTCTCCACCGTGCAGAGCCAGCTCAAGCCCGGCGGGGTGATCCTGATGCACGACGGCGGCGGCGACCGCAGCCAGACCGTGGCCGCGCTCAAGCAGCTGCTGCCCTGGCTGATCGCCCAGGGTTACACCTTCGACTGCCCCGCCGCGTAACGGAGTTGGGCCCGGGCCCGGTCGAACGACCGGGCCGCACCGGGGAGTTCGACCGGGCCCTAAGCTGGGGCACCGTGACCGATCTTCCACCCGGCCCCGCCGAACTCGTCGCCGCGGTACCCGGGCTCGCCCGCTACCTCCGGCCCGCCACCCTGCTGCACCCGTACGCCGCGCAACCCGCACCGGGGGCGAGCGGCATCGGCGGCCCGGCCCGGTGGCCGGGCGGCGAGCCCTGGCCGCACTGCACCGCCCGGCACCCGGAGGAGGACGACCGGATCCCCCGCCCGGACCCCGAACTGCGGGCCGTCCCGACGGCCCTGGTCCCGCTCGCCCGGATCCGCGCCGAGGACGCGCCGCACCTGCCCTGGCCGGAGGGCACCGACCTGCTCCAGGTGCTCTGGTGCCCCAACGACCACGACGACATCCAGGGCGAGCGCTACTACTACGGCCCCGCCGTCGAACTCCACTGGCAGCGCGCCGCCGAACTCGCCCCCGCCACTCCCCCGCCGCCCCGGCACAGCGAGGAGGAGTACCTGCCGCAGCCGTGCGCACTGCGCCCCGAACAGCTCCTCGACCTGCCCGACCGCGACGAACTGCCCGAGGAACTCGCCCGCGCCGTCGCCGAGTTCACCCGACGGCAGGGCCTCGAGTACGAGCGGGACCGGGGCCGCGCGGACGGCTGGAAGCTGGGTGGCTGGCCGTCCTGGCACCTCACCGACCTCGTCCCGATCGACTGCGGGCGGTGCGGCGCGCGGATGAACCATCTGCTCACCGTGGAGAGCGGCGACGACCCGGACCTGTCCGTCGGGCGGCACGGCGAACTGCACGTGTTCGTCTGCCCGGTGGACGTGGCACACCCGGTGGGGCTCGACCTGCAGTAGCGGGTCAGGTGACGCGCAGCCGGTAGACCTGGCGGGAGCCGCCCTCCGGTCCGGGTTCGGCGGGCTCGGCCGGGGTGAAGCCCAGCCGCTCGTAGAACACCCGGGCACCGCTGGACACCGCACCGGGGTGGTCCGCGCCGAAGGTCACCACCTCGACGGTGGCCGGGGCGCGGACCCGGTGGCGGCACAGCGCGTCCTCGACCAGCGCCCGGCCGACGCCGGTGCCCCGGGCGCGCTCGGCCACCACCAGCCAGTGCAGGTGGTGCAGCGGGGGCGTGCCGCCGAACAGCAGGCCGCCGAGCAGGCCCCGGTCGTCCTCCGCGACGCTCGCGCGCCCCCGTTCGACGGACCGCTCCACCGCGCGGTGGAAGTCGGGTTCGGCCACCATCGGGCCGAACCAGTGCTCGACCTCGGCGGCCAGGGCGAGGAAGCCGGGCAGGTCCCCGGGGCGGGCCGGGCGTACGGTCACCGTCATACGGTCAGTCCCGGCGGCTCCTGGTCCGTCGGCCGGGACGGCCAGCGCGGATCCACCACCGCCAGCGGGTCCTTGCCGCGGCGCAGCCAGGCCTGCAGGCCCTCGGCCCACTCCCGGTACCAGCCGATCTGCCGCCCGTGCAGTTCGGCCGGCGCCACCGCCCCCACCTCGTCCGGGTAGCGCCCGGCCAGCGCGACGGCGACCCGTACGGCGGCCAGCGCGTCGCTGCCCGCCTCGTGGGCGTCCGTCAGCTCCACGCCGTACACCTCGCACACCCGCTGCAGGGTGCGCGAGCCCTTGCGGTACTTGTCCACGGCCCGGTCGATCACCAGCGCGTCCAGCACCGGCCCGACCGGCCCGCCGAGCCGCTCGGCGAGCGTGGGCAGCCCGTACCGCCGCAACTCGGCGTCGAGCAGCGACAGGTCGAACGGCGCGTTGAACGCCACCACCGGCCGCCCGTCCGCGATCCGCGCGCACAGCGCCGCGGCTATCTCCTCCACCGCCTCCTTGGCCTGCCGCCCCCTGCTGCGCGCCACTGCGTCCCCGATCCCGTGGATCGCCTCCGCCTCGGCGGGGATCGGCACCCCGGGATCGAGCAGCCAGTTGGCGGCCTCCACCCGGACGGCGCCGACCGTGTCCACGAGCGCGGCCGTGACGATGCGGTCCACGGCCGGGTCGGTGCCCGTGGTCTCCAGGTCGAAGCCGACCAGTGGCTGCTGCCACCAGCTCATCAGGTGTGTCCTTCCGTCCTCCAGCGAAACAGCCCCTATCATCACCCGCCCCACCGACAACGGGGCCGCTGGGGGAGCCGATCACGGGTCCGGCGGGCCTAGGCTGTTCCTCGGACCCACGCGAAGGAGTCGGCCATGAGCACTGCCCCGAATCCGCCCGTGCCCCCTCGTCGGCCCGACGAGCCGCATCCGCTGCGAACGATCAGAGAGATTCGCGGATCACTGCCCGAGAACCAGGTCAAGCACTTCGACGCTGAACTCGCCGACACCGACCTCGACGCACTGCCCGCAATGCTGCATCGCTGGGCGACCCTGGGGACCGACGGATTCCTGGACTTCCTCCTGTCGACGCCCTTCGAGGGTCTGGAGTTCGGGGCGCGCTCCTACGACGACGAGGAAGACCCCGAATGACCTACCTGCTGGACACCAATGTGGTCGCCGAACTCACGACTCGGCCGAAACCCGCTCCCGCTGTCGTCGAATGGGCTGACTCCATCCCCGCCACGGAGTACTACCTCAGCGTCATCACCGTCGCGGAGATCGAAGCGGGCGTGGCAGCCGCCCCGGATCCGGTTCGCCGAGCCGCGCTCGATCGGGTCCTCAACGGCATTTCGGGCTGAGTACCAGGGAGGGATCGCGGTGATCGGCGAACGGGAAGCCGCCGCCTACCTGGCCGTTCACCGTCGACTCAAGAGCGCTGGGACATCCATCGACCCGCCCGATGCGTTGATCGCGGCCACGGCCATCGCGAACGGTTGGACGCTCGTCAGCCGCAACGTCAGGCACCTGTCCCGGACCGGTGCGGCTGTGCTGAATCCGTGGGAGTACTGATGGTTCGTCATGCAGCCTGCCCCGGCCGCTGAATGCGACCGGGGCCGGCTTGTCCACCACGCGTCCTACCGCGCCGCCGCCGGGCCGGTCAGGGCGAGGCGGCTGGGCAGGACGCTGGCCGTCACCGCGAGGGCCAGGCAGAGGGCCGCGCCCGCGCCGAGGGGGAGCCAGGGCAGGTGGAGTCCGACGCTGGTCTGCCCGGCCAGGACGCGGTGGTTGAGCAGGGCGGTGGTGCCGTACTGGGTGAGTGCGGTGACGGCGAGGGCCAGGACGGCGGCGGTGGCCACGACCAGGGCGGCTTCCAGGGCGACCATCTGCAGGACCTGGCGGCGCACCGTTCCGGCCAGGCGCAGCACGGTGAAGTCGCGGCGGCGGTCGGCGGCGCTCATCACCATGGTGTTGACGATGGCGATCAGGGCGTAGAGCAGTGCGGGGCCGAGGATGGTGGTGGTGGCGATCCAGGCGTAGTGGGCGCCCGGGTCGGGTCCGGGGTGGTGGGCGTCGGTGAGCGTGCCGCCGAGCCGGTCGGCGGGTTCGGCGCTGAGGTGGACGGCGCCGGGGCGGGCGCCGTCGAGGTGGCCGGCGGCGGCGTCGCCGCTGAGCAGGATCTCGTCGAGGCCGAGCTGGGTGCGGTAGAGCAGGACGAGCCGGAGGCTGGCGAGGGTGCCGTCGGGCAGGCGCAGGTTGACCTGGTCGCCGAGCTTCCAGCCGTGGCCGCGGGCCTGGTCGGTGGAGGCGGCGAGGGTGGCGCCGCGCAGGTCGGCGGCGGTGCCGTCGACGGCGGGCAGGGTCCAGGCGGTGGCGAGGTCGCCGTCGACGACGGTGGCGGCGGACGGGACGGTGGCGGGTGAGTCCTCGCCGTGGTCGTCGAAGGCGGTCCGGTCGGCGCCGAGGCCGGTGACCACGGTGGAGGTGGTGGCGGTGGCGTGCAGCCCGGGCTGAGCTGCGGTGAGCCGGCGGGCGGCGTCGGCGGGCAGCGGGGCGTCGCCGGGGCGCAGCAGGTAGCGGGCGGCGGCGGTGGCCTTGTTCTGGGCGGTCATGGCGTCGGCGAAGGCGGCGGTGGAGCCGATGACGGTGCCGGTGAGCGCGATGGTGAGGAAGGCCGGGGTGGCGGTCGAGACGGTGCGGCGCACGGCGGTGAGCGCGTTCTGCCGGGCGAGCAGCGGGGCGGCGGCGGTGGCGCGGGCGAGCGGGGCGCTGAGCAGTCGGACCAGCGGCGGGACGACGACGGGCGCGAACAGGGCGATCGCGGTGATGGTGAGCAGGTCGGCGCCGAGCACCCACTGGGAGGCGAGCTGGGGGTCGTCCGGCTGGTCGCCGGGGGCGGGTGGCATGGTGGCCGCGGAGAGGTAGTAGGAGACGGTGCCGCCGAGGGCGAGCAGCCCGAGCAGGGCGAAGGCCCAGCGCGGTCGGGTCATCACCTTGCGGTCGACGGCGGCGTCGCCGAGTGCCTCGACGGCGCGCACCCGCCCCGCTCGGACGGCGGCGGTGACGGCGCCGAGCAGGGCGACCAGCAGGCCGACGGCGGCGGCGAGCAGCATCGGTCCGGCGGCGGGCCGGGCGGTGAAGCCGTCGGGGGCGGCGCCTCGGGCGACCAGCCAGGCGGCGAGGGCGGGGGCGCCGGGCAGGGAGAGCAGGCAGCCGCTGACGGCGGAGGCGAGGGCGACGAAGGCGGCCTCGCCGGTGATCAGCCAGACGATCTGGCGGGGCGTGGCGCCGACGGCGCGCAGCATCGCGATCTCCTGGCGGCGCTGGGCGACGGCGAAGGCGAAGGTGCCGGCGACGACGAAGACGGCGACGAAGGCGGCCATCGCGGAGGTGAACTGGAGCACCTTGTGCAGGGAGGGCGCGCCGAGCGGGGAGTCGTCCCCGGCGGTGTCGTCGAGCAGGCTGCCGGTGGTGGCGACCAGGGTGACGCCGAGGGTGAGGGCGACGTAGGAGCCGGCGAAGGCGGCCTGGCGGCGGCGCAGGCTCGCGGCGGCGACGGGCAGCAGGGTGCCGAGGGACGTCATGCGACGGTCTCCAGGGCGGTCATCCGCTCGGCGACCTGCTGGGCGGTGGGGTGGGGCAGGTCGTCGACGATCCGGCCGTCGGCGAGGAAGAGGACGCGGTCGGCGTAGGAGGCGGCGACCGGATCGTGGGTGACCATGACGGTGCTCTGGCCGTCGCGGTCGACCAGGTCGCGCAGCAGGGCGAGCACGTCGCGGCTGCTGGAGCTGTCGAGGGCGCCGGTGGGCTCGTCGGCGAACAGCATCCGGGGCTTGGTGATGAGGGCGCGGGCGATGGCGACGCGCTGCTGCTGGCCGCCGGAGAGCTGGGAGGGCAGGTGGCCGGTGCGTTCGCCGAGGCCGACCTGGGTGAGGGCGCGCCGGACCTCGGCGCGGTCGGGGCGGCGCCCGGCCAGGCGCAGCGGCAGGCCGACGTTCTGTTCGGCGGTGAGCGCGCCGACCAGGTTGAACGCCTGGAAGACGAAGCCGAGTCGCTGCCGGCGCAGGACGGTCAGCTCGGTCTCGGTCAGCCCGGCGAGGTCGGTGCCGTCCAGGACGACCCGGCCGCTGTCGGGGCGGTCGAGGCCGGCGCCGCACTGCAGCAGGGTGCTCTTGCCGGAGCCGGAGGGGCCCATCACGGCGGTGAAGCTGCCGCGGTCGAAGGTGACGTCCACCCCCCTGAGCGCCCGCACGGCCTCCGGGCCGGTGCCGTAGGTGCGGTGTACGTCTTCGAGGCGCAGCACGGCCCCGTCATCCCCCGTGATCTTCACGGGAGCTACACCTACCACGGGTGCGATCACCGTGACCAGCCGACTTGGGCGAATCGTTACTGCGCTTGATGACCGTGCGTCAGGCGGCGGGCTCGCGGGCGGGGCGGTGCATGGTGACGTCGATCGGGTCCTCGTGGACGACCGCGAAGCCGTGCCGTTCGTACAGCCGCTGGGCGGCGCTGCCCTGGAGGACGACGAGGCGCATCGGTTCGCCGGCGGCGTCGGCGTCGGCGAGGAGGTGGCGCAGGACGGCGGTGCCGAGGCCGCGGCCCTGGAGGTGCGGGGCCAGGTAGAACAGCTCCAGGTGGCGCCCGCCCCGCTCGTCGGGGCGGATCGTGACGCAGCCCGCGAGGGCCCCCTCGACCAGCAGCACGGAGGTGTGGCGGGTGGAGAAGGACTTCCGGACGCGTTCCCGGGAGCGCTCCCGGTCCCAGCGGCCGAGGCGTTCCAGGTCGGCGCGCATGACCTGGGCCTTGAGCTCGACGATGGGTTCGAGGTCCTCGGGGCCGGCGGGTTCCAGGGTCCAGGTGGGGAGGCTGTTCACGGCCCGCAGTGTTCCATCGCCGACAGGACCCTGACCAGCGGTCATCTCACGATGCGAGCCTCACGACACGTTCCGGGAATCGGCCCAGACCCCCTCGAACTCCTCGCGGTAGACCTCCAGCAGCCCCGGCTCGGTGCCGCCGGGCTGCTGGCCGGCTCCGCCGCGCAGGACGAGCGCCGGGGACTCCATGCCCCGGGAGCGGCGCAGGTAGGGCTGGATGACGCCGAGGTCGCGGCTCTGTCGGCGGCCGGCGACCGGGCCGGTGGGGCGGGGGCCCTCGACCAGGTAGGCGGTGAAGCGCGGGGTCTCGTCGAAGACCCGGATCTCGAAGCCGCCCTGGTCCCGCAGCCGGGCCCGGACCCGGCGCACGTGCATGATGTTCATCTCGATGGAGCGGGACAACTCGCTGCGGGAGAGCCCGAGTTCACGCTCGCGGCGGCGTACGGCGCTGCTCGCCGGGTTGAGGAACAGCAGCCGCACCCGGCAGCCCTCGCCGGCGAGGCGGACCAGGCGCTTGCCGGTGTAGTTCTGGCAGAGCATGCCGAGGCCGATGCCGAGGGCGTCCAGGCGCCGGGCGCCGTCGAGCAGGTCCTCGACGGGCAGGTCGCGCTGCAGCCGGACCCGGTCGGCGTGCACCGCGACCACGTCCGCGTAGCGCCCGGCGACCAGGGACTCCACCACGTCGGCGGGCACCCCTCCGGCGCCGCCGTCGAGGACGGCGAGCAGCCGGGCGGCGGCGCGTTCGGTCTGGGCGAGCACGGTCTGGGTGAGCACCCGGTTGCGGGAGACCACGTGCCGGGCCACCTCGAGTTCGTCCAGGGCGAGTTCGATCTCGCGCCGGTCGGCGAGGTAGGGCTCGAAGCAGGGCCAGTGCTGGACCATCAGTTCGCGCAGCTGGGGCAGGGTGAGGAAGACCAGCGGGTCGTCGTCGGCCGGGTCGAGCAGGTAGCCCTTGCGGCGGCTGACCTCGCGCACCGCGCCCGCCCGGTGGGCCCATTCCTCGCCGGCCGGTCCGGCGGCGGCGGTGACCCAGTCCTCGCCGTGGGCGGGGGCGTAGATGGGGTGGAGCACCTCGTCGACGAGGGAGCGCAGCCGCTGTTCGACCAGGTTGAGCCAGACGTAGGCACGGCCGGACAGCCGGACCCGCTGGTAGGCGTCCTCCCATTCGCCGGCCGACCAGGCGAGCGCGGGGACCTCGACGGGGCCGCTCTGGGCCGGCACCAGGGCGCGGCCGGTCATGGTGGGGCGCATGACGACCGTGGGCGCCTCGCTGCGGGCACCGCCCCGGTCGGGGCCGTCGGGCCCGGAGCCACGGCCGCCAGCGGGGAACACCATGCACCACCTCATCTGCGGCTGACCCCCGCGGGCGCGGGGACCGTTGACGGGCCGTTGACAAGCATCGGGTCGGCCGGGGCGGCCGGACGATCAAGGGTACTGCCCGTCGCGAGCCGCCCGCAGCCGGATGGACGAGGGGGCTCGCGCGCACCACCCGCCCCACTCTTCACAGGATTCGCCACTGGACACCCGTTCGGGGTAACCCCGGCGCTATCTCCCGGCCGTCGGGGAAGGGCTCGGGAAGTATTGCGGGCTGTGCCGTGCGTCACGGCGCGCGAGCGTCGCACATGCGCGGCCGCCCGGCCGGGAAGAGAGCGCACGGGTCCGGGCAGATAGTCGGACTACATGTCAGTTTCCGTACGCCATGAGGAAGTTGAGGACGTCATGCAGGTCTGGCCCGGTAAGCCCTACCCCCTCGGCGCCACCTACGACGGGGCCGGCACCAACTTCGCGGTGTTCTCGGAGAGTGCCGACCGGATCGAACTGTGCCTGATCGGCGAGGACGGCTCGGAGACCGCCGTCGAACTGCGCGAGACGGACGCCTTCGTCCGGCACGCCTACCTCCCGGGCGTCCAGCCCGGCCAGCGCTACGGCTTCCGCGTGCACGGCCCGTACAACCCGGGCCTGGGCCAGCGGCACAACAGCGCCAAACTGCTGCTGGACCCGTACGCCAAGGCGATGAGCGGCCACATCGACTGGGACGAGTCCGTCTACGGCTACCACTTCGGCGCGCCCGAGCGCCGCAACGACCTCGACTCCGCCCCGCACACCATGCACTCGGTGGTGATCAACCCCTACTTCGACTGGGGCACCGACCACCCGCCGCGCACCGACTACCACCGCACCGTCATCTACGAGGCCCACGTCAAGGGCCTCACCCAGCTGCACCCCGGCATCCCCGAGGAGATCCGCGGCACCTACGCGGGCCTGGCCCACCCGGCGGTGATCGAGCACCTGGCCAAGCTCGGCGTCACCGCGATCGAGCTGATGCCGGTCCACCAGTTCGTCCGCGACCACCGGCTGCGCGACCTTGGCCTGGCCAACTACTGGGGCTACAACACCATCGGCTTCTTCGCCCCGCACTCCTCCTACTCCTCCGGCGGCGACCGCGGCCAGCAGGTGCAGGAGTTCAAGTCGATGGTCAAGGCGCTGCACGCGGCCGGCATCGAGGTGATCCTGGACGTCGTCTACAACCACACCGCCGAGGGCAACCACCTCGGGCCGACGCTGTCGCTGCGCGGCCTGGACAACGTCTCCTACTACCGCCTCGCCCAGGACCAGCGCTTCTACGAGGACACCACCGGCACCGGCAACAGCCTGCTGATGCGCAGCCCGCACGTGCTCCAGCTGATCATGGACTCGCTGCGCTACTGGGTCACCGAGATGCACGTGGACGGCTTCCGCTTCGACCTCGCCGCCACCCTGGCCCGGCAGTTCCACGAGGTGGACCGGCTGTCCTCGTTCTTCGACCTGGTCCAGCAGGACCCGGTGGTCTCCCAGGCCAAGCTGATCGCCGAACCCTGGGACCTCGGCGAGGGCGGCTACCAGGTCGGCAACTTCCCACCGCTGTGGACGGAGTGGAACGGCATGTACCGGGACACCGTGCGCGACCTGTGGCGCGGCGAGAACGCCACCCTGGCCGAGTTCGGCTCCCGGCTCACCGGCTCCTCCGACCTCTACCAGGACGACGGCCGCCGCCCGATCGCCTCCATCAACTTCGTCACCTGCCACGACGGCTTCACCCTGCGCGACCTGGTCTCCTACAACGACAAGCACAACCAGGCCAACGGCGAGGACAACCGGGACGGCGAGTCCTTCAACCGCTCCTGGAACTGCGGCGTCGAGGGCCCGAGCACCGACCCGGCCGTCGAGGAGCTGCGAGCGCGCCAGCAGCGCAACTTCATCGCCACCCTGATGCTCTCCCAGGGCGTGCCGATGCTCTCCCACGGCGACGAGCTCGGCCGCACCCAGCTGGGCAACAACAACGCGTACTGCCAGGACAACGAGCTCACCTGGGTGCACTGGCCCGAGGGCGAGGGGCCGGAGGCGCGGCTGCTGGAGTTCACCCAGGGGATGATCTGGCTGCGCCGCGACCACCCGGTGTTCCGGCGGCGGCGGTTCTTCCACGGACGGCCGGTGTCCGGGCGGCACGGCTCGGGGGCCCTCCCCCCGAACGGCTACGACGACCTCACCGACATCGCCTGGTTCACCCCCGGCGGGGAGGAGATGACCAAGCGCAACTGGGGCGCCAGCTACGCCAAGTCGCTGACCGTCTTCCTGAACGGCTACGCCATCTCCGAGCCGGACCGGCGCGGCGGGCGGATCGTCGACGACTCCTTCCTGCTGATGTTCAACGCCCACTTCGAGCCGCTGGAGTTCACCGTGCCGGCCGACCACGGGCAGGAGTGGCAGGTCGTGGTCGACACCGCGCAGCCCCGGCTGCCCGCCCCCGGCTCCGGCGCGCGGGTCAAGGCGGGGGACGTGCTGTGGCTCACCGACCGCTCGCTGATGGTGCTGCAGCGACCGGCCTAGCGGATGTGCGCTCACCTGTTCGGATCAGCAGCGGGTCTTGGCGGCAGGCCTGGCCGGGTACCTATGGACCTATGACCTCCGCCGCCGAGCCCGCGCAGCCCCGCCCGGCCGCTACCCACCCGACCCCGCCCCCCACCGCGTCCTACCGCCTCCAGCTCCAGCCCGGCTTCACCCTCCACCACGCCACCGCCGCCGTCCCCTACCTGGCCGCCCTCGGCGTCTCCCACCTGCACCTGTCCCCGCTGCTGGAGGCCGCCCCCGGCTCCGCCCACGGCTACGACACCGTCGACCACACCCGGATCAGCGAGCAGCTCGGCGGCGAGGCCGCGCTGCGCGCCCTGGCCGCCGAGGCGCACCGGCACGGCCTGCGGCTGATCGCCGACGTGGTGCCCAACCACATGGCCGTGCCCGTCCCCGAGCGGCTCAACCAGCCGCTCTGGCAGGTGCTGCGGGACGGGCCCGACTCGCCGTACGCGCGCTGGTTCGACATCGACTGGACCGCCCAGCCCGGCCCCACCGACGCCCCCGGGCGCGGGAGAGTGCTGCTGCCGCTGCTCGGCGACCGGCTCGGCGCCGTCCTGGACCAGCTGACCGTGGACGGCGAGCGGCTGCGCTACCACCAGCACGAGCTGCCGCTGCGCCCGGGCACCCAGCACCTGCCGCTGCCGGACCTGCTCGCCCGCCAGTGGTACCGGCTGGCCTGGTGGCGCCTCGCCCGCACCGAACTCAACTACCGGCGCTTCTTCACCATCAACGAGCTGATCGCCGTCCGGGTCGAGGAGCCGGAGGTCTTCGCCGCCACCCACGCCGTGCTGCTCGGGCTGCACGCCGACGGCGTCCTGGACGGCTTCCGGATCGACCACCCGGACGGGCTCGCCGACCCGCGCGGCTACCTGGAGCGCCTCGCCGAAGCCACCGGCGGCGCGTACGTCGTGGTCGAGAAGATCCTCACCGGCGAGGAGCGGCTGCCCGAGGACTGGCCGGTCGCGGGCACCACCGGCTACGACGCGCTGCGCCGGATCGACGGCGTGCTCACCGACCACGCGGGCGCCTGCCGGCTGGCCGGGGCGTACGAGTCCTTCCTGCGCGGCGGGCCGGTCCGCGACCTGTGCCAGGACCCGCACCCGGCGATCGCCGCCGCCCGGCGCGGGCGGGCCGACATGACCGGGCCCGGCGGCGAGCTGACCGCCGAGGTCGAACGGCTGGTCCGGATCGCGCTGCGGATCGGCGCCGCCGAACCCGCCCACGCCGACCACGCGCCCTGGCAGCTGCGCGCGGCGCTGCGGCGGCTGCTCACCGACTACCCGGCGTACCGGCCGTACGTGCGGCCCGGGGAGCCCGCCTTCGACGACCCGCTGCAGGCCACCGGCTCGCTCGGCCCGGACGGCACCGCGGACCCGACCGAGCGCCTGGTCGCCGCGCTCGCCCTCGGCGAGCTGGGGCGCAGCGCCGACAAGGACGAGTTCTGCGTGCGCTTCGCCCAGACCGCCGCCGCCGTGGCCGCCAAGGGCGTCGAGGACACCGCCTTCTACCGCTGGAACGCCCTGCCCGGCCTCAACGAGGTCGGCGGCGAACCGGCCCGGCCCGGGCTGCACCCGGCGGAGTTCCACGACTGGTGCCGCTACCTGGAACGCACCTGGCCGCACAGCATGACGGTGCTCTCCACCCACGACACCAAGCGCAGCGCCGACGCCCGGGCCCGGCTCGCCGTCCTCGCCGAGCAGCCCGAGGCCTGGGCCGCCGAGGCCGCCGCCTGGTCCACCGCCGCCGGGCCCCCGGCCCCCGGCCTCGACCGCGACGCGGACTGGCTGCTCTGGCACACCCTGGTCGCCGCCTGGCCGATCTCCCCGGACCGGCTGGTCGCCGCCCTGCTCAAGGCCGCCCGCGAGGCCAAGCTGCACACCTCCTGGACCGCCCCCGACGCCCGTTACGAGCAGGCCCTGGAAGCGCGGGCCCGCGCCGTCCACGGCAACGCCGGGCTGCTCCCCCGGATCGAGGGCCTGGTGCACGCGCTCGCCCCGTACGCCCGCTCCAACACCCTGGCCGCCGCCCTGCTGCACCTGACCGTCCCCGGCGTGCCGGACCTGTACCAGGGCAGCGAGGAGCCGCTCTACACCCTGGTGGACCCGGACAACCGCGGCGTGGTGGACCTCGGCGCGCTGGCCGTGCGGCTCACCGACGCGGCCACCCCGCGCCCCGGCGACCTCGCCCGGGAGAAGCTGCACCTGACCGCGACCGCCCTGCACCTGCGCCGCTCCGGCCCGCTCGGCGCCTACCGGCCGCTGCGGGCCGTGGACCTCGCCAGTGACCACCTGCTGGCCTTCGCCCGGGGCGAGGACGTCGTCACCGCCGTCACCCGGCTGCCGTACGGGCTGGCCCGGGCGGGCGGCTGGCGGGACACCGTGCTGGAGCTGCCGGCCGGCGGCCCGTGGACCGACCGGCTGTCGCTGCGCAGCTTCCCGGCCGGAGCGGTGCCGGTGGCGGAGCTGCTGGCCACGTACCCGGTGGCACTGCTGACCAGGAGGGGCTGAGGATGTCGCGCTACGAGGTGTGGGCGCCGTACGCGGCCCACCGGGTCGAGGTCGAAGTGGGCGGCGGGGCCCACGCGTTGGCCCGCTGCGCCGAGCGGGACGGCTGGTGGGCCGGCGAGGCCCCCGAGGGCGACTACGCCTTCCGGCTCGACGGCGGTCCGCCGCTGCCCGACCCGCGCTCGCCCCGGCAGCCGCACGGCCCGGACGGCCCCAGCCGGGCGGTGGACCACACCGCCTTCCGCTGGTCGCAGACCGGCTGGCGCGGGCGCGCGCTGCCCGGCGCGGTGCTGTACGAGCTGCACGTCGGCACCTTCACCGCGCGCGGCACCTTCGACGCGGCAGCCGAACGGCTGGACCACCTGGTCGAGTTGGGCGTGGACTTCGTCGAGCTGATGCCGGTCTGCCCGTTCCCCGGCCGGCACGGCTGGGGCTACGACGGGGTCTCGCCGTGGGCCGTGCACGAGCCCTACGGCGGGCCGGAGGGGCTCAAGCGCTTCGTGGACGCCGCGCACCGCAAGGGCCTCGGGGTGGTGCTCGACGTGGTGCACAACCACCTCGGCCCGTCCGGCAACTACCTTCCGCTGTACGGACCGTACTTCACCGACCGGCACCACACCCCGTGGGGCTCGGCGGTCAACCTGGACGCGCCGGGCTCGGACGAGGTGCGCGCCTACCTGATCGGCAGCGCGCTGGCCTGGCTGCGCGACTACCGGATCGACGGCCTGCGGCTGGACGCGGTGCACGCCCTGGTGGACCACCGGGCCGTCCACTTCCTGGAGGAACTCGTCGGCGAGGTCGAGAGGTTGGCGGTCTCCGTCAACCGGCCGCTGTTCCTGGTCGCCGAGTCCGACCTCAACACCCCGCGCACCACCGCCGCCCGCGAGGCCGGCGGCCAGGGCCTCACCGCGCAGTGGAGCGACGACTTCCACCACGCCCTGCACTGCGCGCTGACCGGCGAATCCCAGGGCTACTACGGCGACTTCGCGCGCGAGCCGCTCGCCGCCCTGGCCAAGACGCTGCGGCGCGGGTTCTTCCACGACGGCACCTGGTCCTCCTTCCGGGAGCGCCGCCACGGGCGGCCGTTCACCTCGGACGCGGGCCACCGGCTGCTCGGCTACCTGCAGACCCACGACCAGGTCGGCAACCGGGCGCTCGGCGACCGGATCTCCACCTCGCTGTCCGCCGGCCGGCTGGCCTGCGGGGCCGCGCTGGTGCTCACCTCGCCGTTCACCCCGATGCTGTTCATGGGCGAGGAGTGGGGCGCCGCCACCCCCTGGCAGTACTTCACCGACCACACCGACCCGGCCCTCGCGGAGGCCGTCCGGCAGGGCCGGCGGCGGGAGTTCGCCGAGCACGGCTGGGCCGCCGAGACCGTCCCGGACCCGCAGGAGCCGGCCACCGTACTGCGGTCGGTGCTCGACTGGACCGAGCCCCGGCGCGCCCCGCACGCCGAACTCCTGGATTGGTACCGGAGGTTGATCGCGCTGCGGCGCGAACGGCCGGAGCTCGCCGACCCGGACCTCGGCGCGGTGCGGGTCGCCTTCGACGAGGCGGCGGGCTGGCTGGTGGTGCACCGGGGGCCGTACCGGGTGGCGGTCAACCTCGGCCCGGCCGAGGCGGCGCTGCCGCTGGCGGCCGCCGGGCGGGAGGCGGCCGGGCGGGAGGTGGTGGCGGCCTTCGGGGCGGCCGCGCTGGAGGGTGCGGCGGTGCGGCTGGCGACGGACTCGGTGGCGATCGTCCGCGTTTGAAGGCTCACCGGAGGCACGCGAGGGCTCACCGCAGGAAGGCGGCGATCCGCTCCTTGAGCGAGGAGGCGTCCAGGCCGTAGGCAGCCAGGTGCTCGGCGATCGAGCCGTAGTGCCGGTGCTCCTCGCGCGGCACGCCCAGGGCCAGCACCCGGTGCGGGCGGTCGGCCAGCGCCGCGTGCGCCTCGTTCACCGAGGTGCCCGCCAGGTACGGCTCCACCAGCACCACGTCCGCCCGCCCGCCCAGCGCGGTGCGCAGCCCGGCGGCGTCGAAGGGGCGCACCGTCGCCGCGTACAGCACGGTGACGTCCAGGCCCTCGGTGGCCGCCAGCACCGCGTCCAGCATCGGGCCGACGGCCA
The DNA here is from genome assembly GCF_053596495.1 of Kitasatospora sp. NPDC001683. Taxonomy (NCBI): domain Bacteria; kingdom Bacillati; phylum Actinomycetota; class Actinomycetes; order Kitasatosporales; family Streptomycetaceae; genus Kitasatospora; species Kitasatospora sp. NPDC001683. The sequence goes on along the minus strand of NZ_JBSFGK010000043.1, from coordinate 49,720 downwards.
GCACCACGCCGCGCGTGCCGGTGCGCACGGTGGCGAAGCGGCCGGGCTCGACCGCGACCGGTGCGGCGTTCTGGTGCGCGGAGAGCCGGACGTAGACGTTGCGGTCGCCGTCCGCGTAGGCGTGGCGCAGCAGTTGCTCGGCCTCGTCCGGGTGGCCGGGGACGTGCACCGTCCAGTCCGGGAGGGTGTCCAGCAGGGCGACGTCGCCCGGGGACATGTGGGTGCGGCCGCCGGCCGGCCAGTCGTAGGAGCCGGCCGCGCTCACCAGCACGGCGCCGACGCCCTGGTGGACCAGGTCCAGCTTGACCTGCTCGAAGGGCCGCTCGATCAGGAAGCTGGCGAAGGTGTGGGCGATCGGGCGCATGCCGCTGAGCGCCAGTCCGCCGGCCGCGCCGATCAGCAGCTGTTCGCGGATGCCGACGTTGACCACCCGGTCGGGGTGGCGCTGCTGGGCCGGTTCGAAGGCGGCGGCGGTGATGTCGGCGAGCACCACGGCCAGCCGGGGGTCCTCGTCCAGCAGGCGGGAGGTGACGTCGACGAAGCGGTCGCGCATGGTGTCCATCTGTGAAGTGCCTTTCGTGTAGGTACTTGCTGATGTGCTCAGGAGTTCTTCGGCTCGACCCTGGCGACCACGACGTGCGGGCGGCCCGGGTGTTCGGCGGTGAAGGCGCGGTGCAGCGCCTCGTGGTCGCGGCCGTCCACCGTGGCGGTGGACCAGCCCTCGGCGGCGAACCGCTGGGCGATGCCGCCCTGCCAGCCGTGGGTGGCCGAGGAGTTGTCGATCACCACCGCGTGCAGCCGGTCCAGCCCGTACGCGCCGGCGAAGGCCACCGCCTCGTGGTTGGAGCCCTCGTCGAACTCGGCGTCGCCGAGCAGCACCCACACCGCCGGATCGGTCAGCCCCTGCGCCCGCAGGCCGAGCGCCGTGCCGACGGCCAGCGGCAGGCCGTGGCCGAGCGAGCCGGAGGCGATCTCCACGCCGGGGATCAGCGTCCGGTCCGGGTGGTGGCCGAGCGGCGAGTCGTAGCCGCCGAAGCTCGGCAGCACGGCGGGGTCGATGAAGCCCTTGGCGGCCAGTACGGCGTAGTAGGCCATCGGGCCGTGGCCCTTGGAGAGCAGGAAGCGGTCGCGGTCCTGGGCGTCGGCGGTGGCCGGGGTGACCCGCAGCACCCGGTCGTACAGCACCCAAAGGGCGTCCAGGGTGGAGGTGGCGGCGGGGCCGTGCTTCTCGTCGCCGGTCATCAGGGCCATCAACGGCTGGAGGTCCGCGAAGCCTGCCGGGGCCGCCGTCTCTGTGTTCGTCGTCATGCGCCGATCGTGCAACTTAAAGCGAGCTTGAGGTCAAGCGGCTACAGTGAGTGCCCATGACCGCGACACCCGACGGCGGCCGCACCACCGGCCCGCGCACCACCACCCCGCGCACCGGCGACCTGCTCACGATCGGCCAGCTTGCCGCCCGCAGTGGACTGGCCGCCTCCGCGCTGCGCTACTACGAGAGCCTCGGCCTGATCCACGCCACCCGCACCACCGGCGGGCAGCGCCGCTACCTGCGCGGCACGCTGCGCCGGATCGCCTTCGTCCGGGCCGCCCAGCGGGTCGGCCTCTCCCTCGACGAGGCCCGCGTCGCCCTCGACCGGCTGCCCGAGCGCCCCGCCCCCAGCGGCACCGAGTGGGACGCCGTCGCCACCTCCTGGCAGAGCCGGATCGACGAGCAGATCGCCGAACTGGAACGGCTCAAGGCCAAGCTCACCGGCTGCATCGGCTGCGGCTGCCTCTCGCTCACCCGCTGCGCCCTCTACAACGCCGACGACCGGGCCGCCCAGGCCGGGCCCGGCGCCCGCTACCTGCTCACCCGCGACCCGGCCACCGGCCCGGAGCCGGTCCCGCCGACAGCCGCTGAGCGCTGACGGGATCGATCGACTCCGGGCCCGCCGTGACCGGCGACCGTCTCCGTCAGGACCTGGGGTCGGTGCGCAGCACGCTGTAGAGCACCCCGTCGCGCCACTGCCCGGCACGGAAGGTCACCGCACGCCGAACACCCTCACGGGTGAAGCCGGCCTTCTCCAGGGCCCGCTGCTCCGCGATGTTGTCGACCTCGGTGTCCGCCTCCACCCGCACCACCGGCGTGTGCGCGAACAGGTAGTCCACCAGCAGGCGTTGGGCCTCGGTGCCGATCCCCCGTCCGCGCACCCGCGGCATCAGCTGGATGCCGATGTTCCAGTACTGCGCCGTCGGCAGCGCCCCCTTCCGCCGGGCGGCGACGAAGCCGCAGAACTCGCCGTCGGCGACGACCGCGAAGATCCACTGATCGTCCCCGAGCAGCCCGTGCTCCGCCCACCGGCGCCGGAACCGCTCCGGGTCCCGCCAGCCGAACCACTGGAACTCGCCGGTCTCTTCGGGATCGTTGACCAGCCGGCTGAAGGCGGGGAGGTCGGCCTCGGCTATCGGACGCAGGGAGATCTTCGCTTGGTTCATGAAGGCGCCAACGCGCGGCCCGTCACGAGAGTTCCGACACCGGGGCGGGCCGCGGATCGGTGCGCAGCAGGCCGTAGAGCAGCACGTCGCGCCATTCGCCGTCCCGGAAGGTCTGCGCCCGCTGCACGCCTTCGCGGGTGAATCCGGTCTTCTCCAGCACGCGTTGTTCGGCGAGGTTTCCGGTCTCGGTCTCCGCCTCCAGCCGCATCACCGGCGAATGCGCGAACAGGTAGTCGACGAAAAGCCGGTGCGCCTTGGTTCCGATGCCCCGGCCCCTTGCCCCGGGCAGGAGTTGGGCGCCCAGGCTCCAGTGCCAGGACGCCGGGGTCGCGTTCTCCCGCATGGCGGCGGCGTAGCCGCAGAACTCGCCGTCGGCGGTGATCGCGAGGGTCCACTGCTCGTCGGTGAGCAGCCCGTTCTCGGCCCAGACGCGGCGGATCCGGTCGGGCTGGCGCCAGCCGAACCACAGGTGTTCGCCCATGGCGTCGGGGTCGTTGAGGAGCGTGAGGAACTGCGGGAGGTCGGCTTCGGCGATCGGGCGCAGGGAGATCTTCTCTTGGTTCATGCCTGTCCGAACGCCGGTCGACACGGCGACGGTTCCTCAATTCGCCGAAAACTTCCGGAATTTGCCCGGGGCCACACCCGGCAGCCATTTACTGCGCCAATTCCGGGCGGAATTCGGGGAAGTTCACTGCGCCAACCACCCGGGATTCGGCTTCCCGGGCCGGTGATCGGGGATCCTACGACCCGCCTCCGCGCAGCAGGTCGATCGCGCCGCGCTCGGCCAGCTCCTCCGCGTGCCCGGGCAGCGGGGTGCCCGCGTGCAGGTGGCGTCGGACCACGGCGAGCGGGAGGCCGACGACGGCGAGGTTGACCCGGTCCAGGTCCAGCGGCGTCTCGGCGCCGAGCCGTACGGCGAGCCCGGTCACCGCCTGCCGCACCCGGCGCGCGGCCTGCCGTTCGCGCCGCAGCTGCGCCGCGGGCCACTCGGCCCGGCCGAAGGCCTCCACGCCGTGCAGCAGGACGACGGCCCGCTCGCGGTGGGCCCGGCTCCACGCGACGACCTGCCGGGCCGCCGCCCCGGCGGCCAGGTGCGGTTCGGCGTGCTCGGCGAAGACCGGCAGGTAGGCGTCGTGGAACTCCCCCAGCGTGCGCAGCCACAACTCGGCCAGCAGCGCCGATCGTTGGGGGAATCGGTGGTAGACGGACCCGTTGGGCGCGCCGCTCTCGCGGGCCACGGCGGACATGGTGACGGCGGCCGGTCCCCCGGCGGCGGCGAGCCGGACGGCGGCGTCGAGGAGGGTGGCTTCGTCATGGCGGGGTGGTCTGGACATGTAGTGGAGGGTACTCTCCAATTCAATTGGAGAGACCCATCCAAAACCAGGGGGACCCGTCATGCCCGTGCTCAACATCCACGAACGCACCATCCCGGCACCGGAGTCGACGGTCGCCGCCCTCCTCGACGGCCTCTCCGGCCCCGACGACCGACTCTGGCCAGGGATCGCCTGGCCCCCGCTGCGCCTGGACGGCCCACTCGCGGTCGGCGCCACCGGCGGCCACGGACCGGTCCGCTACCGCGTCGTCGGCTACCAGCCGGGCCGGTGGGTGCGCTTCCGCTTCAGCGCGCCGCGCGGCTTCGACGGCTTCCACGAGTTCACCGTCCAGCCCTCGGCGGGTGGTTCGGTGCTGCGCCACACCATCGCCATGCGGCTGCGCGGCCCGGGCCGGCTCAGCTGGCCGCTGGCCTTCCGCTGGTTGCACGACGCCCTGCTCGAGGAAGCCCTCGACCGGGCCGTCCGCGCCTGCGGCGCCACGGTCACCGCCCCCGCCCGGCGAAGCCCCTACGTCCGCCTCCTGCGCCGGCTGGTCCATCGCTGACGGGAAGGTGGCCCCCGATCTCGACCACAGCCGGCCCACCACCGCTGCTCGACTCCCAGCAGCGCGTCCGGAACGCCTTCTGGTGTCCGCGCCCGCGCCGGTCGAGGATGGGTGCCAGTCCTTACTGGTGCATCAGGAACGGCGGTGACGAGCATGGCAAGCATCACGGTCAGCACGGTGGTGGAGGCCCCGGCCGAGCGGGTGTGGGAGCTGGTCGGGAACTTCCACGCCCTCGGCGACTGGCACCCCCACCTGCCGACGAGCCGGCTCGGCAACGGGCCGGCGGGCAACGCGATCGGATCGGTCCGGGTCTTCGAACTGCCCGACGGCGTCGTGCTGCACGAGACGCTGCTCGCCTACGACGACGAGGCCCGCAGCTACACGTACAGCTTCCCCGACGGCACGTTCCACTTCGACGGCTACCGGGCCACCCTGCGGGTCATCCCGGTGACCGAACTGGGCGCCAGCTTCGTGGAGTGGAGCGTCCGGTACGACATCGAGGCCGAGCACCGCAAGGACTCCACCGAGCGCGTGCACGGCGTCTTCACCTCCGGCCTGGCCGGCCTGCGCGAGCGCTTCGCGGGCTGAGCGGGTTGGTGAGCCGAGCGGGTCCGGCGGGTGCTCCCCCCGCCGGGCCCGCTCGGCGTTCCCGTCGGCGGGCACCTGTTGATCTTGACGGTCCGATGCCCTGCTAGGGTCCGGACCCGTGACGGACAGGGCGCGGAACCAGTACGAAGCGATGCGTGGACACTTCCACCGGACCGCTCGGGAGGGCGGATTCACGCTCGACCCCGCCCAGAAGCTCCCGGTCGAACGACTCAGCCGGCTGGCCGGCGAACTGGCCCACCCGGCCTGGCGGCTGCGCCGTACCCCGCGGCACCTCTACCTGTGGGGCCCGGTCGGCCGCGGCAAGAGCTGGCTGGTCAACACCTTCCTCGACGGGCTGGCGACCCCGCGCAAGCGGCGGCTGCACTTCCACGACTTCTTCTGCCGGCTGCACGAGGGCGTCGCCCACCACGCCGAGAACCGGACCGCCGACGGCGCGGACGGTGCGGCGGTGGACCGGGCCGTGGACGAGCTGCTCGGCGACTGCCGGATCCTGGTCTTCGACGAGTTCCACGCCCACGACGCGGGCGACGCGATGCTGGTCGCCCGTCTCCTCCGCACCCTGCTGGACCGGCGGATCACCCTCATCACCACCTCCAACTACCCGCCCGCCGGACTGATGCCCGACCCGCTGTACCACCACCTCTTCGAGCCGACGATCAGGCTGATCGAGGAGCGGATGGACGTGCTCGACGTCTGCGGAGAGGTCGACTTCCGGCAGCAGCCCCGGCCGGGCGGCGCCCACGGGTTCGCCCCCGGCGCCCGCCTCCACCCCGGCGACGAGGCCTCGGCCGGCCTCACCCCGCCCCGGCCGTCGGAAGCGGCCCTGGTGGCCGCCCACCACCGCGAGCTGCCGGCCCGGGCCGTCCGCGACGACCACGTGTGGTTCGGCTTCCGGGAGTTGTGCGAGGGCCGCACCTCCGTCACGGACTACCTGGCGGTCGCCGACCGCTTCCCCACCATCGTCCTGGACGACGTCCCGCCGCTCACCGACGCCTCCACCGACGGCCGCCGGCGCTTCGCCAACCTGGTCGACGTCTGCTGCGACCGCGACATCCGCCTGGTCCTCATCGGCGCCGACCCCCTCGCCGGCCTCCCCACCGGCTCGACCCTGATGCGCGACCTCGACCGCACCGCCAGCCGCCTCGCCCTCCTCCGCCGGCCGGCCCAGGAGGCCGCCCGCTGAGCGACGGGCAGAAGCGGGGAGATCCGGCGAGCGGGGTCAGCTCCTCCCGGCCAGCAGGATCCATCCGGCCATCGAGGCCGCTGCGGCCGACCATGCGAGGACGACCGCCACCCGGCCACGGTCCGTTCCACGGGCCCGCTGGAAGGCCGCGATCAGCGCGGTGATCGCGGCGACCGGCGTGAGGAGGTAGGTGAGGTACGAGGCCCAGCCACCCAGGGACAGGACCGTCAGGAGAGCGAGGACCAACAACGGCAGCCACACCCCGGCGACCGTGAAGCCCGCCGCCGCGCAGGCGACCCGGAAGCGGTCCTGGCGACGGTAGAAGACCGGCACGGCGCAGACGGCGGCGGTCAGCAGGCCGACCACGCAGAGGAAGAGCAGCAGACTGACCCCGTAGGTCGCCGCGACGAGCACCAGCGGCACCACGAACACCGCGCACGCCACCCCGGCCAACCACCGCGCACTCGCGGGAACCACGGCCATCCCCATCCCTCCTTTGAACGCGTTCAAACCTAGCATGCGGCGGCGGGCGCGATCAGGTGGATTCGGCGTCGCGGATCGCGGCGAGCACGCGCCGGCGGACGGCGGCGGAGGCGTCGGGCAGCCGACGGGCCAACTCGGCTTCGAGGCGCCGCCGTTCGGCACGGAGGAGACGGGCGACGGGCGCGCGGGAGCAGTGCTGGAACCACCAGTCCCGGACATGGTCGATCACGCGGGGTCCCCCTCAGGGGTGTTCGCCCAGCTGATGCGCAACTCGCAGTCCCCGAAGGGGAGGACGAGGAACGGGTTCGCGGCGAGGTGACGGATGACGTCGCGCTCGGCGCAGGGGCCGGTGAGGGCGTGCTCCAGGAAGTGGTGCTGCCACCTGGACATCGGGCGGAAGCAGATCGAGTTCCAGATGGACTCGAGGGCGTCGGGCGTGAGGGTGCGGACCGACGTGGGCCTCAACCCGGGTATTTCGACGCGGATTTCGTGATCGGCCCTCACGCGGCCACCTCGCCCCAGACGATCTTGCCCACCGGCCGGCGCGGGCAGCAGCCCCAGCGCCTGGTGAGCGAGTCGACGAGGTGGAGGCCCCGCCCGGTCTCGCCGTCGGGGCTGGGCGAGGAGAGGGCGGGGAGGCGGTCGCCCCGGGCGTCGTGGACTTCGATGCGGAGGCGGGCGGGGTCGACGTCGAGGGCGAAGTAGATGAGGTGGCCCATTGGGGTGCCGTGCAGGACGGCGTTGGTGACGAACTCGGTGGTGACCACGAGCCCGGAGTCGAGGAAACGCTCGCCGCCCGGAACGGAGGAGAGAAGGACGGAGAGGCGCTGGCGCGCGATGGCCGGCGAGCGGCGGCTGCGCGGGAGCCAGATGGTGGAGGAAGAGGTTCGAGACATGGCGAAGTCACCTTCCAGGGAGAGGGGTTGAAGCCATGCGACGGCCGAGCAGAGGCAAAGGAATGCCCGGCGGTAGACCCATCGTGATCACTCAGGCGACCCGAAGGACTACTCCCTGTAGAGTGCTCCGCGATGGCCTCATTGCGCAAGCGCACATCCACGCAATTGCGCGGCATCGCAAGAGTCTTGTGATCACCGAGGGAGGTGGCAGACTGTGACCCGACGTCAACCAAGAGGGAGCGACGAGCGTGGACAGTCCAACCGTGCTGCGCCGTAGGCTCGGCTCCGAGCTGCGACGATTGCGCGATCGGGCCGGGCTTCAGGCCAAGGCCGTTGCGGACGAGCTCGGGTTCAGTGCGACCAAGGTGTCGCGGATCGAGTCAGGTCAGACAACCCTGAAGGAATCCGACGTTCGCGCGATGCTCGAACTGTACGGCGTCAGCGACGCAGCCGAACTGCGCCAGTTCATCTCCCTGACGCGTCGCAGCACGCAACGCGGCTGGTGGCACGACTACGGCGACACCCTGCCGGACTGGTTCCAGACCTACGTGGGCCTTGAGGCCGACGCCGCGCGGATTCGGGGCTACGAAGTCGAGTTGGTGCCCGGACTGTTTCAGACGGCCGACTATGCCCGAGCCATGTTCGGTGTCTCACCTGCGAATCTGCGCCCGGAGGAGATCGAGCGCCGCGTCAGGCTGCGCATTCAGCGGCAGGAGGTGTTTCACCGGCAGGATCCGCCTGACGTGAGGGTCATCCTGAGCGAATCAGCTTTTCGCAGGCCAGTCGGTGGACCCGCAGTCATGCACAGCCAGGTGGAGCACCTCATAGCACTCTCGGAGAAGCCCTGCGTCACGATCCAGGTCCTTCCGTTCAACTATGGTCCTCATCCCTCCATGAGCACGGCGTTTAACATCCTCTCCTTCGCTGATGTGCCGGGCGACATCGTCTACGTCGAGGCATTGACGAGCAGCCTCTACTTGGAGAGGGACGACGACATCGCCCATCACGAGCGGGTCTTCGAGCAGCTGACGACCGCCGCGATCAGCCCGGACGACTCCAGGACATGGATGCAGGAGCTAGCAATCAAGGGATACGGACATGACTACTGAACTGGCCTGGCTGAAGAGCAGCTACAGTGGCAGCGAAGGCGGAAACTGCATCGAAGTCGCCAGCGGCCTTCCGGGCTCCGTTCCCGTCCGCGACAGCAAAGACCCCCACGGCCCGGCCCTCCGCTTCACCCCCGAGGCCTGGCAGTCGTTCGTCGCCGGCATCCGCTCAGGCGACCTCCCCACCCACCGCTGACGCACTCCCCACCGGGCGGCCCCGCGCACCACGCGGGGCCGCCCGCGTGCTCCGAGCCTGGCCAGTGGAAGGCATAGCCGAGGCGTAGCCCTGTGCGAGCAAGTTTGGGCAAGTTCATAGTGCGAGGCGCCGTCCATGCGGAACGATCACTCAAGGCGTTCGACTCCGGCCGCTAGGAGGCCCACCATGGCACTGCACAAGCTCGGTCAAGACCCCGACAGTCCCGAAGGCAAGTCCCCGACCGTCTACTTCGACGACGTGACGGGCAACTACATCCTCCAGGGCTGGAAGGTGCTCGACCCGGCACGTCTCGCACACATGGACATCCCCGAGCACGAGACCGTGATCGAATTCCCCAGGCGCATGATGCAGTTCTTCCCGGAGGTGAACGGTGGTGGCGGAGCCCACGCTTGAGGACCTGCTGCGGAGCTCCACCCGCTCGGCACTCCATCTGGAGATGCGCGACGGATACATGCGCGACGACCCGTTGTTCCTCCGCTGGCTCAGCGGGCGACGCGACGATCCGGAGGACCGTTCGTCATGGTGGAGCCCTTGGTTGCAGCTGGTCGAGGAAACCACCACTCGCGGAGTCGAGGTACGACGAGCTCGCGTCATCTCCGAACCGGCAAGCGAGTACATCCGGTTCGAGCACGAGATCACGTTCCGGAACATCGCGTCCGGCGAGCAGGTCAGATGGCTCCCCCGCCGGCAGGCGTCGGATCTGGCGCTCCCCGGCAACGACTTCTGGCTCATCGACGGGCAGCACCTCCTGGTCCACCACTTCAGCGGCGAGGGCGACTTCGTGGAACACGAAGTCAGCGCTGCCCCTGAGACCGTGAGTCTCTGCGCCTCGGCGTTCGAGGCCGTCTGGGCCCGCGCAGTACCCCACGAGGACTTCCGGCTGACCTGAACCGTGTCCGCGTCATCCAGCGTCCAGCAGGCCAAGCAGGCTCTAGGCCAGCGTCTGCGCGATATCCGGCGAGATTCCGGACTCAACGCGCGGGCGCTGGCCGCAGCTGCTGGGTGGCACGAATCCAAGTGCTCCAAGATCCAGAGCGGTCGCGTGATGCCATCGGAAGCCGACATAAGGATCTGGACTGCCATCTGCGGCGTTCCCGAACAGGCAGCGGACCTCATCGCGACTGCCCGCAACATCGAGGGCATGTACATCGAATGGCGCCGCCTCGAACGGTCAGGCCTCAAACTGGCACAGGAATCCGTGCGCCCCCTCTTCGAACGAACACGCCGATTCCGCATGTACCAGTCGTGGGTCATCCCCGGCCTACTCCAAACACCGGCATATACGCGCGCCGTGCTCAACACGATCGTGTCGCTGCGCAGCACTCCCGACGACGTCGATGACGCCGTCGCAGTTCGGATGGAGCGGCAGAAGGTGCTGCACACCGGAAATCATCGCTTCGCCATCCTGGTTGAGGAGTGGGTACTTCGAACGGTCATCGGCACCCCAGACATCCTCGTCGGGCAACTCGGCCATCTGATGACTGTCAGTACACTGCCGTCCGTCAGCCTCGGGGTCATCCCGCTGGGCTCAATCAGAGGCTCGGGATGGCCGGTTGAGTCCTTCACGATGTACGACGACGCGCAGGTGAACGTCGAACTCGTCTCCGCCCACCTCACCATCACCCAGCCCGCCGAGATCGCCGAGTACAGCCAGGCGTTCTCCGAACTTGCGAGCATCGCGGTCTACGGGCCCGAAGCGAGATCACTCATCACCAGCGCCGTCAACGCGCTTGGGTGAATTCGAGCAAGCTCGAGCAAGTTGGTCGACCACGTTCGTCTCTGCTCCCTACCGTCACTGAGCGAGAGGCCGCAAAAAACGTCGTCCGCGACTACTCCAGCGCGGGCAACACCATCGAATTTCGAGCACGGGAGGAGACCACCATGACCGCCACGTCCATCGAGCGGCAGCCGTTCGCCATGCGCTACGCCGCGCGGCAGACCAGCGAGCCATCCGACGCCACCGGCGTCACGTACGACCAGGAGTTGCAGATCGCCGTCACCTCCGACGGCAACCCCTGGGCGCACACCGCCCGCGGCGAGACCAGCAGCAACACCAACTCCGACAGCAGGAACGACGAAGGCACCGACTTCTACTAGGAGAGCCAAGGTGATGGAGCCTGACGGCGAGTCGGTACTGGTTCTCACGAGCCGGCTCGACTCGACTGCGGATCTGATTGTGGAACACCTGAACAGTCGGGGCGTCCCCGTGTTCCGGTGCGACACCGCCGAGTTCCCTACCGAACTCAGCCTGATCGCGACACTGGAGGACCGGTGGGCCGGTGTGCTCGACAACGGGCACCGCACTCTGGACCTGTCCCGTGTCCGGTCGGTGTACTTCCGCAGGCCCGAAGAGTTCCGGCTGCCTGACGGCATGTCCGAGGCCGGGCGGCGGTTCGCCGCCGCCCAGTCCCGGGCCGGCTTCGTCGGCGTCGCCGTGTCTCTTCCCTGCCTGTGGATCAACCATCCTGCGCGGGACCTGGATGCCAACCACAAGCCCTGGCAACTCGCCGTCGCCCGACGTCTGGGACTGAATCCACCACGCAGCATCATCACCAACGACCCCGAGGCTGCCCGGAAGTTCGCCTCCGACCTCGACGCTCCGGTCATCACCAAGAGCCTCGGCGCGCCCGTGGACACGGTCGTCATCGACCCCGCAGACCTGGACGACTCCGTACGCCTATGCGCCCACCTCTTCCAGGAGTGGATCGACAAGGCCCACGAGGTCCGCCTGACCGTGGTCGGCGACCGCTTCTTCCCCGTCGAGATCCACGCCGGATCAGAGGCTGCCCGGATCGACTGGCGCACCGACTACAACAGCCTCACGTACCGGCCGACGACCGTCCCCGGCCCAGTGCGCGAGCGCGTGTCCACGTTCATGCGCGAGTTCGGACTCGTCTTCGGGGCCTTCGACTTCGTCGTCACGCCGGCCGGGGATTGGCGTTTCCTCGAGGTGAACCCCAACGGCCAGTGGTCATGGATCGAGCACAGAACCGGCGTACCCATCTCGCGCGCCATTGCGGATCTTCTGGAAAAGGGCAACACAGATGAGTGACACCCTGAACAGGACCGAGGAGACGGCGCGCGCACTGCGCGTCGCATTGGCGGACAAGCTGCAGCGCGACGGCTCACTGCGCACCCCGCAGTGGCGCGACGCGGTGCTGGCCGTGCCCCGCCACGCCCTCCTGCCGAGCTTCTACACCACCGTGGACGGAGCGGACGGCATCACCCGATATACCGCCGTCAGCCGGGACACCGACGCACAGAGGTGGCTGCGGCTCGCCTACGAGAACACCACGTGGGTCACCCAGCTCGACCACGGCACCACCAAGCCGACCGGCGAGCCCTGCACCGGGACCCCCACCAGCTCCTCGACGCTACCCGGCGTCGTCGTACGAATGCTCGAAGAGCTCGACGTCCAGGACCAGATGAAGGTCCTCGAAGTCGGAACCGGTACCGGCTACTCCACCGCGCTGCTGTGCGCCCGCCTCGGCGACCGGTACGTGACCAGCGTCGAGCACGACGCCGCACTTTCCGCCGCAGACGGCGAACGGCTCGCTTCCGTCGGCTACCGGCCCCGCCTGGTCGTCGGCGACGGCGCCGAGGGCAGCCCGGACGGCGGCCCGTACGGCCGGATCATCGCCACGTACTCGCCCAGCCGTGTCCCGTCCGCATGGCTGGCCCAGGCGCTCCCCGGCGCGGTCATCCTGGTGTCGCTGGTCGGCAGCCTCGACGCCTACGGCTACGTGAAACTGCACGTCAGCGACGGCGAAGCGCAGGGCCGCTTCCTCAACTCCGACGTCTCGTTCATGCCCTCCCGCGAGACTCTGCGGCCCGCGATCGGGCCCCTCATGCGCGCCGCCGTCCAGGCCCGCGACAAGGCCACCGGCCTCGACCCGGCCATCCACCCCGACCTCCTGGACGACCCGGCGTTCCTGTGGAGCGCCCAACTCGCCATGCCGGGCACAACCCGGCTGCGCCTGGCAGCCGACCGCGTCGCAGGCCAGTGGTTCCTCCATCCCGACGGTTCATGGGCCGTACTGGAGAGCTGGAACGACGGCACCACACGCGCCTTCCAAGGCGGCCCACGCGCCCTCTGGACGGAGCTCGAGGCTTCCGCCTCGACGTGGTTGTCCAACGGACGCCCCGGGCTGGAGCGTTACGGACTCACGGTGACCCCGGAGGCGAACACGGTCTGGCTGGACGACCCCGGCAACCCGATCGGCGTTCTCCGAGAGTGATCACCGTCGGTCCGGCCCCGAAACACGAGAAGTCGGACGAGCAACGGGAGCAGGCCGCATCACACGGCCTGCTCCCGTGCGACTGGAAGGCGGTACAAGCATGGGCGACATCACTCCCTGCCCCGACGAAGCGGTGAAGGCCGCCGAGGCCATCTGCGGTCCGGTCGCCCTCGCGGAGATCACCGACCGGCGCGGCTCTGCCGTCTGGAAGGCGACCGGGGCTGCGGCCACGGTCGCGATCAAGGCCGGATACGGCGAGGGCGCGGAGCTCACGGCGCGGGAAAGCGCCGTTCTGGACCAACTTCCCGGCTACACCGTCACCAGCGGCCGGCACTGGTACGTCACCCCCTGGCTCACCGGCCCCTCGACCTGGGACCTCTTCGAACCGATCCGGAACGGCGGCGGTGCGTACGAGAGAGCCCTCTGCGGAGCCGTCGATCTCTGCCAGGCCGTCGCCAGATTGCATGCGTCCGGGTGGGTACACGGCGATCTCCAGCCCGCTCACTGCATCCACACCGACCACGGCGCGCGGCTGCTCGACCTGTCCTGGGCCTGGTCGCCGGACTTCCCCCCGTCTCCGGTCTTCCAGGGCGGCATCACCCACCTGGTAGCCCTGGAACTGGCTGCCCTGGTCGAGTCCGGTGTGCGCCCGGTGCGGACGACCGTCGAATCCGACGCCTACGCCCTCGCGGGCACACTCTGGACGTGTGTCACAGGCCGGTGGCCGCTCGACTACGACGCCGGCGGAATCGGCCCGGATGCCGGCCCCTCCGCCCGCCGTGCCGCCATCGCCACCGGCATGCTTCCGCTCCGCTCCGACGAGCCCTGGCCGACCTTTCAAGCCGTGCTTCAGCCGGTCCTTCGCGCACCCGCCCACAGTAGGCCCACAGCCGCCGAACTCGCCTCGGCACTGGGCCGGTTGTGAACCTCCGGGAGCTCACGGCGAACGACGCCCACGCCGTTCGCCGAATCTACAGCGGCAGCTCCGTGCGCCACCTCGGGCGCGCCGCGATGGAACACACCGAGGCACATCAGTACGTCGAACAAGCCGTCTGCTGGGCCCAAGAGCATCCACGCGTCCACTACATCCTCGGCATCGACGTGGAGGGCGACCTCGTCGGCGTCGTCAAGCTCAACGCCACGGCGGGCCCCGCCAAACTGAGCTACATCCTGCGCGAAGACACCTGGGGCCGTGGGTACGCCACCGCAGCCGTCATCGGCGTACTTGCCGTCGCGTTCGACAGGCTGCACCTGGATTCCGTCGTCACCAAGCACCGCACGGCCAACCCCGCCTCCGGCCGGGTGCTGGCCAAGGCCGGGTTCGCTCGCATCGACGAAACCGAAGGATCCGCGTACTACGCCGTGAGCTGCCCGTTCCGATGCCTCCGCCCGATCGCCCCAACTACCGTTCTCCCCATGGCCCACACACCGACCGAGATCACTGCCGACCTGGTCCGCCACCTCCTCCTCGAGCAGCATCCCGACCTCGCCGACCGCCCCCTCCGCCTCGGGGCGCGCGGCTGGGACAACCAGATGTGGCGGCTCGGCGACGACCTCGCCGTCCGGCTGCCCTGGGCGACCGACTCTGCAAGTGCCCTGCTGCGCAAGGAACACGCCTGGCTGCTGGCCCTCCCGGCCGGTCTCACCCTCCCGATCCCCGTGCCGCAGCGCCTCGGCGAGCCCTCCGAGCGCTTCCCCCACCCCTGGCTGGTCACCACCTGGGTCCCGGGCACCCCCGCCGACCACGCCCCCGTCACCCGCGCCGCAGAAGCAGCCCGCGCCCTGGCCGCCTTCCTCACCGCCCTCCATCAGCCCGCCCCCGCCGAAGCCCCCGCCGGGCGCGACGCACGCGGCGGCCCGCTGGCCCCGCACGCCGACCAGTTCATCCGGGGCCTTTCCGAGGCCACCGACATGGGGCTGATCCCCGACCCGGACGCCGTCCGCGCCGTCTGGGACGACGCCGTCACCGCACCGCCGTGGACCGGCCCGGCCCTCTGGATCCACGGCGACCTCCACCCCGCCAACGTCCTCACCACCGACGGCACCCTCTGCGGCGTGATCGACTTCGGCGAACTCTGCGCGGGTGACCCGGCCTGCGACCTCGCCGCCCCCTGGAACCTGCTCCCGGACGGCGGCGCCGACCTCTTCCACCAGGCCTACGAGCCGGCCGCCGACCCCGCCACCCTGCGCCGCGCCCGCGGCTGGGCCGTCATCCGCGCCCTCGGCGGCATCCTCATCGGCGAGGCGGGCCGCCACAACCGCCCTGGCGGCAAGGCAACTTGGGGACCACCCGCCCACGCCGCCCTGCGTCGCCTCGTCGCCACCGCACCTTGAACAACGCACGGGTGGCCCCGCGCGTCGCGCCGGGCCACCCGTACCGAACCGCTCAACTGGCCTGGCCGGTCGGCATGATGGTGACCTGCTGGAGGTTCACCCGCGGCGGCAGGGTGGCGATGACGCCGACCATCTGCGCGACGTCCTCCGCCGTGAGCCACTCCATGGTCTCCCGCGCGCCCTCCAGCCAGTCCCGGGCCTCCTGGTCGGTCACGTGGCTCTGCAGCTCGGTGGCGACGATCCCCGGCTCGACCGCCGAGACGCGCACCTTCTTCGGGCCCAGCTCGGTCCGCAGGTGACGCGACAGGTGGGAGACGTACGCCTTGGTCCCGGAGTAGACCGCGAAGGTCGGGAAGATGTTCTGCGCCGCGATCGACGAGGTGTTGATCAGATCCGCCACCCCACGCTCCTCGGCGGCCTTCACCAGCTGCGGAGTGAAGGCACCGATCGCGTGCATCAGGCCGGTGACGTTCAGGTCGATCTGCTGCTTCCACTGCTCCGTCGCGCGCTCCTCGATCGGAGAGGGAAGCATGACGCCGGCGTTGTTCAGCAGCAGGTCGGCACCGCCGAGCTCGGCCTCCACCCGGTCGGCGGCGGCCTGCACGGCGGCCGGGTCGGTCACGTCGACGGCGATCGCCAGCGCGCTGCCGCCGTTCTTCTCGATCCGTTCGACCAGCTCCGCCAGCCGGTCGGCCCGCCGCGCCAGGACGACGACGCGGGCACCCAGAGCCGCCAGCCTCTCGGCGGACGCCTCCCCGATGCCACTGGACGCACCGGTGACGACGGCGACGCGACCGGTGAGGGGCAGGGACGTGGTGTTCGTGGACATGCTTGCCCTCCAAGGGAGTTACAGAACCTTCCGACCGATCTCCGCCGGCCGCAGATCCAGTACAACCCCCGAACCAGCCCCCCGGACCGCCATAACTGGCCCTGCCCAGACAGGTACCACCAGGGCCACCCAAGGACCCACCACACCACCACCGCCGCACCGACAATGGGAGGCATGGACCGCACCAAGGAGATCGCCGGCTTCCTGCGCTCACGCCGCGCTCGCGTCACCCCCGAAGAGGCGGGGCTGCCCGCCGACGGGCGCATCCGCCGCGTACCCGGCCTGCGCAGGGACGAGGTGGCCCGCCTGGCCGGCGTCAGTACGGAGTACTACACGCGGCTGGAGCAGGGCCGCGCCCTCAACCCCTCCCCCGAGGTCGTCGACGCGATCACCCGCGCCCTGCGCCTGGACGACACCGAACGCGAACACCTCACCGACCTCCTGCACGCCAGCGCCCGACCCCCACGCCGCACACCCGCCCGGGCCCAGCGAGTCCGCCCCGGCCTGCACCTGATGCTCGAAACCCTCAGCCACGTACCGGCTGTCATCCTCGGCCGGCGCACCGACGTGCTGGCCTCCAACCGGCTCGCCCGCGTGGTCCTCACCGACTTCGACGCCCTGCCCGCGCCCCGCCGCAACCTGGCCCGCTACTACCTCCTCGACCCCCGGGCCCGCGAGCGCGTGGGCGACTGGGCGCGGATCGCCGCGGAAACCGTGGCCGTCCTCCGACTGGAGGCGGGCCGCTACCCCCACGACCGGCAGCTCGCCGACCTGGTCGGCGAACTCACCCTCCAGTCCCCCGAGTTCACCGGCTGGTGGAACGACCACCGGGTGCTGCGCCGCACCCACGGCGCCAAGCACTACCACCACCCGCTCGTCGGAGACCTGCACTTCTCCTACGAGTCCTTCCAGGCGCCCGGCGACGCCGAGCAGACCCTGTGCGTCTACAACGTCGAACCGGGTTCCCCGACCGCCCAGGCCCTCCAGGTCCTCGCCAGCTGGACGGCACCCGAGACCACGGCACCCACCGGCTGATTCAGCCGCGTGTCCGCTGGCCGCCCCGGCGGTTGACCTCCGACCTCGCCCTTCCCGGCAACGACCTCTGGCTGATCGACGACCGCCTGGTCCTCTTCCACTGGTTCACCGGCGACGGCGACTGGGCCGGGCACGAGTACTGCGAGGACCCCGCGGTGGCGAAAACCGTCTCCGCCGCCTTCGAAGCCGTCTGGGAACGGGCCGTGCCTCATGCGCTCTACACCGTGTGATCCTCCAGAGCAGTCATCCGCCGGACCGGCGACAGCGCGATCGGTATCCACACGCACGCCAGGCAGGCGGCCGAGGCACCCAGCGCCCACCGGGTGCCGACGGCCGCGGCCAGCAGGCCGGCCGACGCCGCGCCGAGCGCGACGGCGCCCGTGAAGAGCACCCGCATGGTGCCGTTGACCCGGGCCAACAGGCCGACCGGGGTGACCTGCTGGCGGAACGTCATCGTCAGCACCGAGTCGAAGCCGACCTTGAGCATCACCAGCGCCCAGCCGGCGGCCGCCACCGGCCCGGGCACGGGCCGGCCGAGCAGCGGGATGGCGACGGCCGCCGGGGCGACCAGGCCCCCGACGAGCAACGTCGCCCGTCCCGCACCGAGCCGGTCGGCCAGCCGGACGGCCGCCAGCGCACCGACCAGGCCGCCGACCCCACCGGCACCGAGGAACGCCCCCAACTCTCCCTCTCTCCACCCGAGTTCGTTCAGCGCGAGCACCGGAAGCAAGGTCGTCACCCCGGCGGTCCCGATGTTGACCATGGAACCCGCGATGGTGACCGTGCGCAGCACCGGGTGCCGGGCGACGAACGCGACCCCCTCGCCGATCTCGCGCAGCAGATGCCGTCGCACCGCCCCACCGGCCGGCCGCTCGCGGATGCCGAGCGTGGACAACCACCCCGCCGACCAGAGGTACCCCGCCGCCATCACCAGCAGCACCGTCGGCGCGCCGATCAGTCCGGCCGCCCACCCCGCCAGCGGCGGGCCGGCGATGAGTGCGGTCTGGGTGACGGTGGCCAGCCGGGCGTTGGTCCGGGCGAGCAGGGCGCCCGGCGCCAGGTCCTTGACGAGGCTCTGGGTCGCCAGATCGAAGAACACCGTCGCCGCGCCCTGCACCACCACGACGGCCAGCAGCTGGACCATGGTCAGCCGCCCGAACCAGGCGGCGACGGGCACGGTGAGCAGCGCGGCCGCCCGCACCAGGTCGGCGCCGATCATGACGGGACGGCGGCGCACCCGGTCCAGCCACGCGCCCACCGGCAGTCCGAAGAGCACGAAGGGCAGGGACAGCCCGGTCTTCAGCAGCGACGTCCCGGACGCCCCCGCGTGCAGCACGGTGACGGCCGTCAGCGGCACGGCCACCTGGCCGATCTGCGCGCCCCACAACGCGACTCCGGACGCCGCGAGGTAGCGGGTGCGGTCCCGTGGAGGAGCTGCTTCTGCCGGCAGTGCCGGCGTGATCGTCTGCGTCGTCATGCCGGGCAGCCTCGGGGAGTTCGAAGGGCCGCTCAACGGATTCGCGCTAGGGTGAATCCTCGTGCCGTTCACGCTCACCCTGTCCCTGGGCACCGCCGACCTGAGCCAGTTGCGCTGGGCGATCTCTCCGGCCTGGGAACTGCTGGCCTCCATCAGGACGCTGACCCGCCCGGCGAGCCACCCGATCCACCTGCCGTGGCTGTCCGAGCACCGCCACGACCCGCTGCTCACCGCGCCCGGCCCGGCCGCCGCGCGCGCCCTCACCGCCGGCCCGAAGGGTCATCTCCCCGGGTTCCTCGCGCCGACCCCGCTCTCGCCCCTGACCGCCCTCGACGACGAACTCGACGAGGTGCGCCGCACCCCGGCCGAGGTCGTCCGCCGCGATCTGGCCGAGGTGTTCGGCGAGGAACGGCCGCCCGCCCTGGCACCGGTGCTGCGCGCACCCCTGCGGGAGCTGGACCGGATCGTCACCGACCTGCACCACTACTGGCAGCGCACCCTGGCCCCCGCCTGGCCGAGGCTCCGGGCCCTGCTCGAATCCGACATCCACTACCGGGCCCGTTCCCTGACCGAGCGCGGCCCGGCGGCGATGTTCGCCGGAATCCACCCCGACCTGGTCTTCGACCAGTCCACCGGCACCCTGCGGATCGCCAACCGGCGAACACTCCTTGCCGATCCGCGCCGCTCACTGGACGGGCGGGGCCTGGTCCTGGTCCCGTCGGCCTTCGCCTGGCCGAAGCTCTACGTCAAGACGGCGGCGCCGTGGGTCCCGGTGCTCCGCTACCCCGTCCGCGGGATCGGCACGCTCTGGGAATCCCGTACCGAGGGGGGATCCCGCGCCGAGGCCGCCGACCTGGCCCCGGCCCTGGGCGCCACCCGGGCGCTGCTCCTCGGCCTGCTGGAGATCCCGGCCGGCACCCTGGAGCTCGCCCACCGGACGGGCCTGGCCCCCGGCGGGGTGTCCGCGCAGCTGCACAAGCTCGCCCGGGCCGGTCTGGTCGCACCGCACCGCACCGGACGGGTGGTGCTCTACGCCCGCACCGCCAGGGGCCAGGCCCTGTACGACTGAGCCGGGGGCGGTCCGCGGACCACCCCCGGCTTATCAACGCCCTTACGGCATCGCGGTCTTCCAGATTCCGCGCCCGTGCGTCGCGACGTACACCGACGTGCCGTCCGGGCTCGGCGACAGGTAGACCGCCGCCGCCGTCGGCAGGCTGCCGGAGGCCGTCACATCGGACGTGCCCAGGCGATTCCAGTGCCCCAGGCCGTCCGCCTTCACGTCGTCCGTGAACACGCCGAGGTCCGTGGCGACGACCAGCGTGCCGTCCGGGGCGAACAGCACCCGGTTCGCCGACGCGTCGACCAGCTGGTCGGCGGCACCGTCGGCCCCGCTCACGTCCTGCCAGGTCGCACCACCGTCGCCGGTCCGCCACAGGTGCCCGTACCCGGCGCCCGGCCCGACGTTCCAGTGCCGGGAGAAGCCTGACAGCGCCGCGTACACCGTCTTGCCGCTGGCGTCCGACGGGTCGATCGCGATGTCCTGGATGTACCGCACCGGGAAGTCCGCCGGGAGCGTCAACTGGTGCCAGGAGCCTCCGTAGTTGGTCATGATGCCGCGCGCGAAGCCCGCCCCCGGGTTGCAGGAACCGCACCAGGCCGCCCAGATCACGTGGTTCCCGGCGGCGTCCTTCTGCGACTTCACCGCCGTGACGGAGTGGCCGGCTCCCGAGTCCGCCAGCTTCTGCCAATCGGAGCCCGAAGTGCTTTGCCAGGTCTTGGTGTTGGCGTACACGTACTCACCGCCCGCGACCCAGTACCCCGGGTCCTTGGCGTCCGCCCCGAACGGCGCGATGAACCGCGCGTTGGGGTCGTTGGGGCTGATCGACGTGATGGCGGAGGGCGTTCCGTCGTCGTTCGCCGTGTAGCCGCAGTTGTTGGTGACGGACATCGCCAGGTTGGTGTACTCCCCCACCGTCTGGCACCCGTTGGCCGGGTTCACCAGCTGGTCGCCGCCGTCGCCGCCGAACGGCTGGCCCATCTCCCCGGCGGCGTTGAGCTGTTCGGTGACCGGCGTCGACGTACCGGGGTAGGTGTACGAGTAAGTCGCGCCCTGCGGAACGGAGATGGACACCCCGTTGTCCTGCAGCCCGCCCCACACGGCCTCAGCCGGACCGGAGCCGGAACCGCCCGGCAGCGTTCCCGCGCCCACCGAGTAGTACTGCAGCGTGCGCAGCGTGCCGCTGGCGTTGAGGTTGCGCCAGCCGGACGCGGTCTGCGTCGTCGGCCGGGCGTACACGCCGCCGTCGTTGCCCGCGTACACCTCCGGCGCCTTGCCCGCCCAGTTGGAGAAGGCCAGCGCGTGCTGGTCGGAGTGCATCACGTTGCCGTCGCAGGTGTTCTGCGCGGCGACGTAGCTGAAGCAGTTCAGCCCGAGGTTCCAGTACCGGCCGACGGTGTTCCAGGTCGCCCCGCCGTTGCGGGTCTCGTACAGCTCCTCCAGGCCCAGGTACACGTGGCCCGGGTCCGTCGGGTCGACGGCCAGCGACTGGTCGTACCAGGACTGCACCCCGGGCTGGTAGCCGGGGCCCATCACCGTGAACTTCATCGCCGAGCCGCTGTTGCCGAGCACGCTGGAGTTGGCGATCTGGGTGAACGGGCCGTTGATGTCACCGCTGTTGCTGACGTACACGCCGCCGAGCACGGTCTGCGGCGCCTTGGCGCCCGGGTTCTTGTTGTACAGCGTCGGCGACTCGACGACCGCGTACAGCTTGCTGCCGTCCGCCGAGTACGCGAAGGTCGTGTTGCCGATGTCGCCCGGGTTGATCCCGCCCTGCGGGTTGGCGGTGTGCCAGGTGGCGCCGGCGTCGTCGGAGTAGTAGAAGCCGTTGTAGGTGGCGCCGCCGCGCCAGGCGACGTTGGCGACCACCCGCTTGCCGCCCGAACCCGGCTGCACCACCAGGTCGTTGGTGATGTCGGCGTAGTAGCCGCTGGTGCCGCAGGCGACGCCGCTCACGCCGACGCCGGCGCACGGCGCGAGCACCTTCTGCCACGGGTCGCCCTGGCCGGCGCCCAGCGCCCGCCGGTAGACGCCGTGCGAGGTGGCGGCGAAGGCGTAGCCGGCCTCGGTGTCGAAGCGCAGCGCGTGGATGGAGCTGTTGTCGAGTTCGCCGCCGCCGAGCGCGTCGGACTGGCTGAACACCGCCTGGCTGGGGTTGGCGAGGCGGTAGACGCCGGTGCCGAGGTAGTTGTCGAAGGCGGTGGTGGCCTCGCCGGTGCCGAGCCAGAGAGCGCCGTCGGGGGCGACGGCGAGGGAGCCGACGGACAGCGAGGGCAGGTGGTCGGCGATCGGGGTCCAGGTGGCGCCGTCGTCGGTGGAGCGGAAGACGCCGCCGCCGGCGCCGCCCGCGTAGACCACGCCGGGGTGGGTCGGGTCGGTGGCGAGGGCGGCGATCCGGCCGGTGTTGTAGCCGCCGCCGGCGCCGCCGTTGGAGACGTTGTGGTCCCGGTAGTGCAGGGCGTCGCCGTTGTACGGCTGGGTGGTGACCTCGGTGAAGGCCGCCTGGCGTACGGGCATGCCGAGCACGTGCTGCCAGGCGGCGCGGTAGGCGCCGGCGGTGACGGTGCCGCCCGGGGAGACCCGCGGGTCGTTGAAGGACTGCATGGAGTCCATCAGTTCGCCGGAGTCCTCTCCGGCCTGGCGGTGGTCGGGACTGGTGGTGGCGCTGGACGTGGTGGCGACGGTGTCACCCCACGCCGCCGAGGTGCCTGCCGCCACGATCAGCGCGGCGGCGGACATCAGGGCGACGCGGGTTCTGCCACGGCGCGTTCTGTCGGGGGAGCCCAAGGGGATTCTCCGGTCCGTCGGGAGGACCGCCCCCGAGGGTTCGCGGGGGCGGGAACTGGAGTTGGAGCGGGCGGCACCCTACACCTGGGTGATCGCGGCCAACAGGGCCCGGGCGCAGGGGTTTTGAACCGTCACTTCAGTGCGGAAAGTCTCCATAAAGTGAAAGCGGAAGCGAGCGGCCCACCAGCGGCCGACCTGCCCCGCGGGCCCCGCCTCCCAGCCGGTTCCCAGCGTCCGGTCAGCGAACGATCAGCCTCTCACCTCCTTCTCATCCGCCGCGCCTAGCCTCCGCGCATGAACGTCTCGCTGCTCGACGGCTGGTTCCCCTGGACGGTCCAGGCCGCCGCCCTCGCCCTGTTCGTCACCGCGGTGGGCTGGCGGGACCGGACCTGGCAGCGCAAGTGGGGGCCGATCGCGCTCGGTACGGCGCTGGCGATCACCGCGGTCGCCGCCCTCGCCGTGCTCACCCTGAGCGGGATCACCGACCCGATCCCGTTCGGGGTCTGGCTGTGGAGCGGGGTGGCGATCGCGGCGTTCTCCGTGCTGGGCTTCGGCTGGCGGAGCGCGAAGTGGTGGCGGCGGGCGCTGGTGGCGCCGACCGCGCTGCTGGCGCTGTTCTGCGCAGCGAACAGCGTGAACATCGCCACCGGCTACTACCCGACGATCGACGACGCGATCGGCGAGCTCAGCGGCCAGCCGCTGCCGGACCAGATCACCCTGGCCGAGCTCGGCTCGATCCGCGGCAAGACCAGGACCGGCCGCATCGTCCAGGTCGACATCCCGGACACCGCGAGCGGCTTCGCCCACCGCCAGGAGCTGGTCTACCTGCCGCCCGCCTGGTTCCGCAGCCAGACCCGGCCCAAGCTGCCGGTGCTGGAGATGATCGGCGGCGAGTTCGCGGCGCCCGACAACTGGATCCGCTCCGGCAACGCGGTGAAGACCGCCGACGAGTTCGCCGCCAAGCACAACGGCTTCGCCCCGATCCTGGTCTTCGTGGACGCCACCGGCGGCTTCCGGGTGGACACCGAGTGCGTGGACGGACCGCACGGCAACTCCGAGAGCCACCTGGTCAAGGACGTCCCGCCGTACATCGAGAAGACCTTCAACGCCGCCACCGACCCGCACAAGTGGGGCGTGGCCGGCTGGTCGATGGGCGGCACCTGCGCCGTCGACCTGGTCGTCGAGCACCCCAACCTCTTCACCCACTTCGGCGACTTCTCCGGCGACAAGGGCCCGTACATCGGCGACAAGGACCACACCATCCAGGAGCTGTACGGCGGCGACGCGGCGGCCTGGGCCGCCCACGACCCGCTGACCGTGCTCGCCCACCACCCCAAGTACCAGGGCGTCTCCGGCTACTTCGGCCAGGGCGACGAGGAGCACGGCCAGATCGAGTCCGCCAAGACCCTGGAGGCGGCCGCCAGGAAGGACGGCATCCGCACCACCTCCGCCGTCGGCTCCGGCAAGCACAGCTGGCAGACCGGCGCCGCCACCTTCACCCAGGCCCTGCCGTGGCTCGCCGGCCAACTCGGCGTCCCGGGCACTCATCCGCAGCCGTAACGGTCCGGTCCGCGACCCGCAGGCGTAACGGTCCGGTCCGGGCGACCCGCCGGCGTAACGATCCGGGCGACCCGCAGCCGTAACGGTCCGGTCCGGGTTCCGTCCGGATTCCGTACCGGCCGTACCCGAACCGCCACCCTGAGCGGACGGCCCGGACACGGACCGTGGGTGGGATCACACCCGCTCCCGGCAGGGGGAAAGCCTTGGTGTCGGCCGCCCCGCCGGGCCGGGCCGACAGGGCTCCGGACGGGCACGATCCACCGCCGAACCGCGCGCCCGGCAGGGAAATCCAACACACCTGGCCGGGTCGGGCCGCAGGCGGCGGAACCTCACACTCCTCCGCACCGCCCATCGCTTCCGCCTCGCCCGCACACATGTTCCCCACCAGTCCGCTGCAACTGCGGCACGCACCCGGCCCCCGGCGGGAATCCCGCTTTGCTCCCGGCGCCCCCGTGGCATAAGTTTCGGTCGCCGTCGACGCAGCACCAGCTCTGACCATGCCTCAGACCTGTGGTGAGCTGCGGAGCCAGGGGGCCTGACGGCAGCATCAACGGGGGAGGAACACAGCCATGCCGAGTGCCCGCAGCCACGGGTCGACCGGTCAGCGGGGAGGTCGGTCGCGCAGCAGCGTTCGACTGCTCACCGCTGCCACCGCCGCCCTGCTCTGCGTGGGCGCCCTGAGCGCCTGCGGCCCGGACAACAGCGGCCAGGACGGCGGCAAGACCGCCGCCCCCGCGCCGACCGGCGCCGCGCCCACCAGTGCCGCGCCCGCCACCGGCGCTCCCACCTCGGGCACGGCCAAGCCCACCGGCGGCGGCGCCGACAAGGGCATCCCGGCCAAGGCCTGGATGGACGTCAAGACCATCCCGGTGGACGAGGCCATCCAGTGGCCCACGTTCGCCGCGAACGCCAAGCTCACCACCAACAAGGTCCTCTTCAAGGGCCAGGAGCTGTGCCACGACACGGACGGGCTCACCAAGGACGGGGAGTCGCTCTACACGGGCACTGCGCGGGCCACGGCAGTGGTCGGCGGCTCCGGCAACAGCCGCTGGACGGGCCAGGAGACCCTGTTGTACCAGGGCGACCCGACCCACAGCAGCGGCACCAAGCAGCTCACCAACCTCACGCGCACGCACCTCGTCGACGCCGTCAAGAACTGCGCCAAGACGTTTCCGCACGCCAGCGTGAAGGTCACCAGCATGGAGGGCGCACCCTACTTCGCCGCAGCCGTGACGCTCCCGCAGATCGACGGCGCGACCGTCACCCTGCACGAGTTCGTGGTGGACGCCGGCGGCACGGTCGGCGAGCTGTCCGTCTTCACCACCACGAAGGGCGGTGCCGAGCCCGACGGGTGGATGGCCGTCTTCGACCACGACCCGATCGGCCAGGAGACGGACGCAGCCACCAACATGAAGACCGCGATCTGCGGGGCCCTCCCTGGCTGCGACGGTCACCAGTGACACCGGCTCTGCTCCACGACACCACGGATCCGAGGAATCGTCAGATGCGCAACAGCACCAGGCTGGTCACCACAACCGCCGCCGCCCTGCTCCTCGTGGGCGCCCTGAGCGCCTGCGGCCCGGACAACAGCGGCCAGGACGCCGGCAAGACCGCCGCCCCCGCGCCGACCGGCGCCGCGCCCACCGCGGCGCCCACCGGCGCGCCCGCCACCGGTGGGAACACCGGCGGAAGCACCGCCAAGCCCACCGGCAGCGGTGCCGACAAGGGCATCCCGGCCAAGGCCTGGATGGACACCAAGAGCATCCCGATGGACGAGACCTACCACTACGCCCCGCTGGCGGCGAACGCCAAGCCGGTCACCGGAGCGATCAACTTCAAGGGCATGGAGCTGTGCCACTCCCCGCTCCCCAAGGGCGAGGAGTACTTCTTCACCGGCGGCGACGCCAGGGCCAAGGCCTCGGTCGGCTTCGGCGGCGACCGTTGGACGGCCCAGCAGACCCTCCTCTTCTGGGGCGACCCGACCCACAGCAGCGGCAACGGCCAGAGCGTCGGCGTCATCAGGGACCTCCTCACCGAGGCCGTCAAGGACTGCGCCAAGACCGCGCCGGGCGCCACCGTGACGGTCGCCAAGTCGGACGACTTCGCCGCCACCGTGACGGTCCCGCAGCCCGACGGTTCCACCGTCACCCTGCACGAGTACGTGATCAACGCGGGCGGGACGGTCAGCGAGCTGTCCGTCTGGGCCACCACGAAGGCGGGCGCCCAGCCCAAGGACGCCTGGAAGGCGCCCGAGGACAAGTACGTCGCCACCGGCATGACGGCCGCGATCTGCGAGGCCCTCCCCGGCTGCAACTAGTACGCAACACCCACAGACGGCCGCCAGGCCCGTCCGGCACAGGGGACCGGACGGACCTGGCGGCACACTCATGCCCGGGGTCTCACAGGCCCAGCCGGCTGAGCGCGGTGGTCCAGTCGCCGGCGATCGCGCTGCGGGCGGCCGCCAGGGTCACCTTGTGGCCGCACACCGCGTTCTTGAGTCTGGTCTCGACCGAGTCCTTGCTCTGCGCCGGCTGGTTGCCGTAGCGCGGCTCGGGCCACAGGTTGCGGGGGTCGCGCGGCGCGCCGCCGAGCTCCAGCGGGACGAGGTGGTCCTCCTCGTAGTCCGCCGGGTTGGTGTCCGCGTAGCCGTACTGGGCTATCTGCTGGGTCTTCAGCGCGTTGGTGTAGCTGACCGGCGGGCGCACGGTGGCGGTCCAGCCGGAGACGCAGATGGTCGAGCCGATGGTGGCCTGGGTGACCGCCGGGTTGTACGCGCCGGGGGTGCAGGACGGGTCGGGCAGCGGCAGGTACGCCTGCGAGCAACTCGCCGCGAGAGTGCCGGACTTGACCGGCTTGTGCGCGGCCGGGGCGGCGGCCTGCGCGGTGCCGGTGGCGAACCCGGCGGCGGCGAGGACGGCCGTGGCGGCGACGACGGTGACACGCTGACGGGGCATCATGGGGCGTTCTCCTGGGGCCGGCCCGGCCGATCGCCGGGCGACTGTGCCCATGACAGCACCGCCCGCACGGCCACCGTCAGCCCCGGGACGTGAACGAGTGGTGACCACCCCTCCACATCCCGGCGCGCGTCAGCCGACCAGCAACCGTGCCAGCAGCGCCGCGGGCCCCTCCGGCAGGCTGCCGTGGACGAGTTCGGTGCGGTGCACCAGCCGGGGCGCGGTGACCGGCGCGTGGTCGACGCCGGGCGCCCCGGCCACCACCGGCTCGGGCAGCAGGGTCAGCCCGTGCCCGGCGGCGACCAGGGCGAGCAGCCCGTGCAGGTCGGTGCCCCGGTAGTGGGTGGCGGGCCGGAAGCCGTCGGTGCCGGTGACGGCACGCAGCCGGGCCGCGGTCGGGGTGAGGTCGGGGGCGTCCAGCCAGCGGGCGGCCGACAGGTCGGCGAGGGCGAGGCCGGTGCGGCCGGCCAGCGGGTGCCCGGCCGGCAGGGCGACGGCGACGGGCTGCTCGTCCACCGCGACGGTGGTCAGCGGGCCGACCTCGGGCAGCGGCAGCGGGTCGCTGGGCGCGGCCAGGCCGTCGATCAGCGCGAGGTCGACCTCGCCGGTGGCGACCCGGGCCGGCAGCACGTCCTGGCCGAGCACCTCGACCACCGGCTCCACCTGCGGATACGCCCGGCGCACCTCGCCGAGCGCGCGCCCCAGCGCCGCCCCGACCGCCAGCGGGGTCGCACCGAGCACCAGCCGGGCACTCGGGGCACCGGCCAGGCGCGCGACGTCGGCGCGCGCCGCCTCCAGCCGGACCAGCAGCGGCACGGCGTGCTCCAGCAGCCGCCGCCCGGCCACGGTCGGGCCGACCGGCCGCCGGACCAGCAGGGCGGTGCCGAGGTCCGCCTCCAGCGCGGCGATCTGCTGGGAGACCGCGGACTGGGTGTAGCCGAGCTCCCGGGCCGCCTCGGAGAAGGAGGCCAGCCGGGTGACGGTGGCGAAGGTGCGCAGCTGCTGCGGATCCACGACGGGTCATCAACCGATCTGATCGATACTTAAGAAATCATCGTTGGCGCTGATCTCGGATGCGGGGTCAGGATAGCCCCATGACCTACCTGACCCCGCGGATCGCCCTGGTCGGCGACCGCTCCCCCGCCGTCCGCTCGCACGCCCGCATCCCCGGCCTGCTCGACGCCCTCGCCGACCGCGACCAGCTCGTCCTGGACGCCTACTGGATCCCCACCGAGGACGCCGGGGCGCCCGGCGCGCTCGACGGCTTCGACGCGGTCTGGCTGCTGCCCGGCAGCCCGTACCGCAGCGAGGCGGGCGCCCTGGCCGCGATCCGGACCGCCCGCGAGGGCGGCATCCCCTTCCTCGGCACCTGCGCCGGGTTCCAGCACGCGGTGCTGGAGTACGCCCGCAACGTCTGCGGCCTCGCCGACGCCGTCCACGGCGAGCAGGACCCCGACCTCGAGCAGCAGGTGATCGTGCCGCTCGCCTGCTCCCTGGTCGGGCACGAGGGCGCCGTCGAGATCACCCCCGGCACCCTGGCCGAGCGGGCCCTCGGCACCACCGCCACCCTGGAGCGCTACCACTGCTCCTACGGCCTCAACGCCGACTACCTGGACCGGCTGCGCGCCCACGGGATGCGCTTCAGCGGGGCGGAGGAGTCCGGCCAGGTCCGCGTCCTGGAACTGCCGGACCACCCGTTCTTCCTCGCCTCGCTGTTCCAGCCCGAACTGTCCGGCGACGGCACCCGCGCCCACCCGATGATCCGCGCCCTGGCCGCGGCCGCCGTCGCGCACGCGGCACTCGGCGAGTGACCCCGGCTCAAGCCGCAGCGCGGGGTCACATCGGCAGCGAGCGCAGCCGCACCGGCCCCTCCGGCCACCCGGCGCCCGCCGCCAGCGGCCGCCACATGGTGCACAGCGGCATCACCGCGAGCCGCCCCTCCGGCTGTTCGACCGTCACCTCCTCGGCCACCTCGCGGAAGCCCAGCCCCCGGTAGAACACCGCCAGCGGCGGGCGGCAGAACAGCAGCGCGTACCGGAAGCCGAGCGCACGCCCGTGCTCCAGGGCCGTCCCGACCGCTGCGCGCGCGAGGCCCTCTCCGCGACGGTGCGCGGCGACGCACACCCCGCCCACGCCGATCGCCTCCAGGTCGGTGCCGCCGACGGTGAGCGGGACGGGGAGCAGCCCGGTGTGGGCGATCAGCCGGCCGTCGGCGGCCCGGATGCCGAAGTGGGTCTGCTTGGGCAGGTAGGTCAGCCCGGTGTAGGCGACGCCGTACGGGTCCTCGCCCGGGCCGAGGATCTCCTCCTGCTCGGCGCGGGAGTACTCCTCCAGACGCTCGACGGCCAGCGGTTCAGCAGAAAAACGATCATTCATCACTCCATCCTCCCTTCCCCGCGCAGCGGCCTCCGAGTCCCGTTCCGACCAGGGGATGAGTCACACCACCAGTCGGCTCTCCGGCACCCCGTCGGCCAGGCGACCCGACGGAGACCGGCCACCCCGGTCCGACGATCGGCCCGGAGCGCCCCGGGTGTGGAAGCATGCCCCTCATGCGCCAGCCCACCGACCAGCCGGCCGACGACCTCCTCGCCGCACCGCTGCTGCCCGGCCCCCCGCTGCGCCTGCCCCGCCCGGTCCGCGCCCTCGCGCCGACCGCCGTGGTGCTGCTGGTGCTCGTCCCGCTCGCCGCGCACGACCCCGACTTCGGCCCGACCGAATCGCCGGGAACCAACGCGGCCCTGATGGCCTTCGGCGCCCTGGCCCTCGCCTTCCGCCGCCGCTTCCCGGCGGCGACCGCCGCGGCCACCCTGCTGAGCGGCCAATTCCCGCTCGCCGTGGCACTGTACGGGCTGACCGCGCGGCGCGGCGCCACCCCGCTGCTGTACGTCCTGGCGGTGCTGTCCGAGCTGCGGCTGTTCGTCCCCTTCGACCTCGGGGACGTCAGCACCCCGTCCGCGCTGGCCAACCTGGTCGAGGACCCGCTGGTCTTCGGCGCCGTCCCGCTCGCCCTGGGCCTGACCGCCCACCAGCGCGCCCGCACCGTCAGCATGCTCGCCGAGCGCAACCGGCTGCTGGTGGCGGCCCGCCGGCACGCCGAGGAACGGGCCACCGCCGCCGAACGCGCCCGGCTCGCCCGGGAGATGCACGACGTGGTGTCCAACCGGGTCTCGCTGATCACCCTGCACGCGGGCGCCGGGCAGGTCGCCCAGGCCGACGACCCGGCCGCCGTCCGGGAGACCCTCGGCCTGATCCGCACCCTGGGCCTGCAGGCGCTCACCGAACTGCGCGGCCTGCTCGGGGTGCTGACCCCCGCCTCCGACCAGGCACCCTCGCTGCGCGGCCTGCCCACCCTGGTCGAGGAGTCCCGACAGGCCGGGCTGGCGGTGGGCCTGACCGTCACCGGCCCGGACGACGGCCTGCCCGCCCCCGGGCCCAAGGTCCAGTACGCGGCCTACCGGATCGTCCAGGAGGCACTGACCAACGCGCACAAGCACGCCCCGGCAGCCGAGGTGGCCGTCACGGTCACGGTCGAACCGGACGGGCTGCGCCTGACGGTGGTCAACTCCCCCACCGGACCCGCCGGAGCCGCCGGAGCCGCCGGACCTGCCGAAGCCGCCGGACCTGCCGGAATGGACACACCGGCCGTCCCCGCGCCCCGCCTGCCCTCGGGCGGACACGGCCTGAACGGCATGCGCACCCGCGCCGACGACCTCGGCGGCACCCTGCACGCCGGCCCGACACCCGAGGGCGGCTTCGCCGTCCGGGCCCGGCTGCCGCTGACGGTGGCCTGAACCCGGCCCGAACTACGCGGCGGCGGCCCGCTTCACCAGCTCCGCCCACACCTCGTCGACCCGCGCCGCCAGCGCCTCCAGCGGCCCGCCGTTGTCGATCACCAGGTCGGCGATCGCCAGCCGCTCCGCCCGCGAGGCCTGCGCGGCCATCCGGGCCCGGGCCTCCTCCTCGGCCATCCCGCGCAGTCGCACCAGCCGGTCCAGCCGCACCTCGTCGTCCACGTCGACCACCACGACCAGGTCGAACAGCGGCGCCAGCCCGTTCTCGGTGAGCAGCGGCACGTCGTGCACCACGACCGCGTCGGGCGCGGCCGCCGCCTCCAGTTCGGCGGAGCGGGCCCGGACCAGCGGATGGACGATCGCGTTCAGCGCCCGGAGCTTCTCCGGGTCGGCGAACACGATCGCCCCGAGGGCCGGGCGGTCCAGCGTGCCGTCCTCCCGCAGCACCTGCGGGCCGAACTCGGCGACCACGGCCGCCAGTCCGTCCGTCCCGGGGGCGACCACCTCGCGGGCGATCAGGTCGGAGTCCACGATCACCGCGCCGCGCGCGGCGAACAGCCGGGACACCTCGCTCTTGCCCGCGCCGATGCCACCCGTCAGTCCGATCTTCAGCATGGCGCCAGGCTACCGGTGGCCGTCGCGGCGTGTCAGCGGCGGGCTCTCGGCCCGGCCCCGGGGCGGGCGCTCAGCCCAGCTCCAGGCTCTCGCCCTCGCCGAGCACCACCAGCTCCGCGCCGCCGGTGCCCGGCCCGTCCGGCCCGAGCAGCCGGGTGGCCACCATGTGCCCGATCGGGCTGAGCGTCGCCTCGTGCACCGGGACGGCCCGGCCGGGGCCCGCCTCCCGGACGTAGTCGACCACCTCGGAGGCCTTGCTCCACGGCGCCGCGAGCGGCAGCAGCAGGGTCTCGACGGCGTGCGGCGGCACGGTGAAGGCGTCGCCGGGGTGGAACAGCCGGCCGTCGAAGAGGAAGCCGATGTTCTTCACCCGGGGGACGTCCGGGTGGATCACCGCGTGCCACTCCCCGTGCACCGAGATCCCGACCCCGCCGATCTCGAAGGCGTCGCCCTCGCCGACCGCGCCGACCCGCTGTCCGAGGCCCTCCAGCTGGGCGGCGACGGCGCTGTTGGTCCACACCCGCAGCGCCGGGTCGGCCTCCAGCGCGGCGCGCAGCCGGGACTCCTCGAAGTGGTCCATGTGCTCGTGGGTGATCAGGACGGCGTCCGCCCCGGCCAGTGCGGCGGGGTCGGTGAAGGCCCCGGGGTCGACGATCAGGGTGGTGTCGTCGTGCTGGATGCGTACGCAGGCGTGTCCGAACTTCGTGATTCGCATACCCAAAACCATACAGCATGACTGTACAGTTTTGCTGCACATCTTCCGGATAGACTTCTCCCATGACCAGCAACGCCCCGCACCCGGACACCCTGGACCTCGCCGCCGACCTGCGCACCGCCCTCGGCAGCCTGGTCCGCACCCTGCGCGACAACGACGACCTGCCGCCGAACCAGGCCGCCGTGCTCGGCCTGCTGGTCCGCGACGAACGCTCCTACACCGTCGCCGAACTCGCCGACCGCCGACGCGTGCGCCACCAGTCGATGGCCCGCACCGTCGCGCTGATGACCGAGGCCGGCCTGGTCGCCCAGCAGCCCCACCCCACCGACGGCCGCAAGCAGCTGATCGCCGCCACCGAGGCCGGTCGCACCGCCCTGCTCGACCAGCGCGCCCGCCGCGAACACCACATCGCCACCGCCATCGAGACCCGGCTCAGCACCGAGGAACGGGCCCAGCTGCGCGCCGGCGTCGAGCTGCTCCAGCGCCTCAGCTGACTGCTACCGGGCCTGCCCCACCAGCTCCGGCCGCTGCGCCTGCGCCTGCGCCGGGATCGCCGGCTGCTCGATCTCAGGCAGGTCCACGTGCTCGCTCAGCCCGAACCGCCGGTGCAGCCGCCGCAGCGGAGCCGGCGCCCACCAGTTGAACTCCCCGAACAGGCTCATCGCGGCGGGCACCAGCAGGCAGCGCACCAGGGTGGCGTCCACCGCGACGGCCACCGCCAGCGCGATGCCCATCTGCTTGACCATGAGCATGTCCCCGAGCGCGAAGCCCGCGAAGACGATCACCATCAGCAGCGCCGCCGAGGTGATGATCCGACCGCTGCGCTGGACGCCCAGCTCCACCGCCCGGACGCAGCCGTGCCCGCGCTGGGTCAGCTCCTTGATCCGGGAGAGCAGGAACACCTCGTAGTCCATCGACAACCCGAAGGCGAAGGCGAAGACCAGCACCGGGATGAAGGTCTCCAGCCCACCGGTCGGACTGAAGCCGAGCAGCCCGCTGAACCACCCGTCCTGGAACACCAGGGTCAGCGCGCCGAGCGAGGCGCCCAGCGACAGCAGGTTCATCAGCAGCGCCTTGACCGGCATCACCACCGAGCCGGTCATCAGGAACAGCAGCACCAGCGTCCCGGCCGCGACCAGGCCGAGCGCCCACGGCCCGCGCGACAGCAGCTCGTCCTGGAAGTCCACCACCGAGGCCGCCCCGCCGGTGACGTACGTCTTCAGCCCGCCCCGGTCCGCCCGCAGCTCGTCCACCACCTGCTTGGCGGTGTCGCCCTGCGGGTCCCCGTGCACCAGCACGTCCACCGTCGACACCCGGTCGCCGACCGGCGTCACCGCCCGCACCCCGCTCACCCCGGGCAGCTTGGCGACCACGTCGTCCGCGTACGCCTGCGCCACCCGCGCCCCACCCTCGACCACCACGGTGATCGGCGCGGCCGCGACCTGCGGGAAGCGGTGGTCGACGGTCTCGACGACCTGCCGCCCGGCCGAGGAGGCGGGCAGCACGGCGGCGCCCGAGCTGCGCATCTCGGCGTGCAGGAAGGGAGCTCCGGCCGCCATCAGCAGCGCCACCGAGGCGAGCGTCACCGCGACCGCCCGCTTGCGCACCCGGCGCACGGTCCGGCTGAAGAAGCCCTCGTCCGGCACGGGCGCGCTCGGCGTCCTGATCCGCGAGCCCGCGAAGCCGAGCAGCGCGGGGATCAGGGTCAGCGCGGCGGCGACCGCGATCACCACCACGCTCACCCCGGCCGCGGCGACGGCGCCCAGCACCGGGCTGGTGAAGACGAACAGGCCGGACAGCGCGACGGCCACGGTCAGGCCGGAGAAGGCGACGGTGCGCCCGGCGGTCGCGGCGGTGCGCTCGACGGCGGCGGCGATCCCCGCGCCGTGGCCGCGTTCCTCGCGGAAACGGTTCACCATCAGCAGCGCGTAGTCGATCGACAGCCCGAGCCCCAGCACGGTGGCGATCGGCAGCACGCTGGTGTCGATGTCCATGATCCGGCTGAACCCGAACATGGCCAGCAGCGCCCCGCCCACCGAGGCGACGGCGCCGATCACCGGCAGGGAGGCGGCGGCCAGGCCCCCGAAGACCAGCACCATCACGATCAGCGTGAGCGGCAGGGTCACCAGCTCGCCGAAGCGGGTGTCCTGCTCGGTCTGCTTCTTGACCTCGTCCTGGAGCACCAGGTCCCCGCCGACGGTCACGTGCGCCCCGCCCGCACCGTCCAGCGCGGCGAGGCGGTGCGTGACCACGTCGGTCTGGGCGGAGGTCGCGGCGGCGGCCATCCGTACCGTGACCAGGCTCGCCGTCCCGTCGGTGGCCCGCAGCGCGGCCGGGCCCGGGCCCGGGCCGTACGCGTCCTGGGCACCGGAGACCCCGGGCAGGGCGGCGATCTCGGCGGTGGCCTTCTGGACGGCGGCGCGCACGGCCGGGTCGTTCACCGGCTTGCCGTCCACCACCGCGGTCACCGCGCCCTTGGCCGGATCGGCCGCGGCGACCACCGCGCTGCCCCGGTCGGCCTCGGCGCTGGCGGAGGAGGCCCCGGCCACCGAACCCTCGAAGACCCGCCCCCCGATCAGCACCCCGACGACCAGGACGACGGCCCAGAAGCCGAGCACCCAGCGGCGGTGGCGGAAGCAGAACCGGCCGATCGCGGCCAGCCGGCCGCCGACCACAGCAGTGGGGGCGGTGGAGGAGGGGTTGCGCATGAAGGAGCCTTTCGGGCAGTTCCACTCAATGTAGGTGCAACCCGAACACCGGCCTATAGCAGGGCGATGAGCCTCATCTCACATTTCCCTACACATAAACCACACATAAGTCAAAGCGGGAAACGAAGGCGCGCGTCCGAGGCCTCCGAGACCGGAAACACGAAACGGGCCCCACCCGGACGAATCCGGATGGGGCCCGTTCCCTAGCTGTCAGCTAGCGGGGGGCGAGAGCCTCAGCTCTGGCCGCCGGCCAGCTTCTCGCGCAGGGCGGCCAGGGCCTCGTCGGAGGCCAGGGCGCCCGAGCCCTCGTCGCTGCTGGACGAGTAGGAGCCACCGGCGGCAGCGGCGACGGCGTCGCCACCCTCGGCAGCGGCCTCGGCGTCGGCCTCGCGGCTCTTGATGACCTGGGCCTGGTGCTGCTCGAAGCGGGCCTGCGCCTCGGCGTACTGGCGCTCCCACTCCTCACGCTGCTTCTCGAAGCCGGGCAGCCAGTCGTTCGCCTCGGGGTCGAAGCCCTCCGGGTAGATGTAGTTGCCCTGGTCGTCGTACGAGGCGGCCATGCCGTACAGGGTCGGGTCGAACTCGACCTCGGCCGGGTTGGCACCCAGGGCCTCGTTGGCCTGCTTCAGCGACAGGCTGATGCGGCGACGCTCGAGGTCGATGTCGATGACCTTGACGAAGATCTCGTCGCCGACCTGGACGACCTGCTCCGGGATCTCGACGTGGCGCTCGGCCAGCTCGGAGATGTGGACCAGACCCTCGATGCCCTCGTCCACGCGGACGAACGCACCGAACGGAACCAGCTTGGTGACCTTACCCGGAACGACCTGGCCGATCTGGTGGGTACGGGCGAACTGCTGCCACGGGTCCTCCTGGGTCGCCTTCAGCGACAGGGAGACGCGCTCGCGGTCCATGTCAACGTCGAGAACCTCGACGGTGACCTCCTGGCCGACCTCGACGACCTCGGACGGGTGGTCGATGTGCTTCCAGGACAGCTCGGAGACGTGCACCAGGCCGTCGACGCCACCCAGGTCCACGAAGGCACCGAAGTTGACGATCGAGGAGACGACGCCGGAGCGCACCTGGCCCTTCTGGAGGGTGGTGAGGAAGGTCTGGCGGACCTCGCTCTGGGTCTGCTCCAGCCAGGCACGGCGGGACAGGACCACGTTGTTGCGGTTCTTGTCCAGCTCGATGATCTTGGCCTCGAGCTCCTTGCCCACGTAGGGCTGGAGGTCGCGGACGCGACGCATCTCGACGAGCGAGGCCGGGAGGAAGCCGCGGAGGCCGATGTCGAGGATGAGACCACCCTTGACGACCTCGATGACGGTACCGGTGACGATGCCGTCCTCTTCCTTGATCTTCTCGATCGTGCCCCAGGCACGCTCGTACTGAGCGCGCTTCTTGGACAGGATGAGACGACCCTCCTTGTCCTCCTTCTGGAGAACCAGGGCCTCGATGTTGTCACCGACGGCGACGACCTCGTGCGGGTCAACGTCGTGCTTGATCGAGAGCTCGCGGGACGGGATGACGCCCTCGGTCTTGTAACCGATGTCGAGGAGGACCTCGTCACGGTCGACCTTCACGATGACGCCCTCGACGATGTCGCCATCGTTGAAGTACTTGATGGTCTCGTCGATCGCGGCGAGGAACGCGTCCGCGTCGCCGATGTCGTTGACCGCGACCTGCGGGGTGGTGCTGAGGGAGGAGTCGGTGGGGCTCGTCATTAGGAAAAGGGCTCCGGTACGGACATGAAAGTCGTAGGTAATGCCACGCGGAGGGCCCGTATCGCTCCCACCGAAAGCCGGACAGCCAAGAGCACGGCGCACCGGCGATCCCGTCAACAACGAGAACCGGCGTCCGTCTTGCGACCGTGGGGTCTTCGACAGATGCGAGCGCGACCTGCTCCGTCCGAGGCGCGCAGGCCCGCAGCGCAACTTGTAGCATACGGGGACGGCCAGGCACGGTCAACGCCAAGAGAGGCAAGACGGTGGAGCCCGGTACGGATCAGGCCATATCCTCCGATTGCGCACCTCGCGGTGGCGCTCACAGGGAGCCCTTCCCCGGATGCCACCGCCAGGATCCGGCCCTCGACGGGCCGGTTCGCGGCAGCGGCGCTTCCGCAGTTCCATACCCTACGCGATGGGCATTGTCACCGTGGCCACCACCCCCCACCCCTCCCTTCACGATCTTGACGCAACCACCTCGGCGATCGAGGGGGAGGAGGGCGACGACGCGGTGCGGCGCTCGGCCGGCGTCGGGGAGAGCAGCCGGGCCAGCCGGCACTGGTGGGACCGCAACGCCGACGAGTACCAGGACGAACACGGCGAGTTCCTCGGCGACGACCGCTTCACCTGGTGCCCCGAAGGCCTGGACGAGGCCGACGCCCATCTGCTCGGCTCCGTGGCGGGTCGCGACGTACTCGAGATCGGCGCCGGCGCCGCCCAGTGCTCCCGCTGGCTCGCCGCCCAGGGCGCCCGCCCGGTCGCCCTGGACCTCTCCTACCGCCAGCTCCAGCACTCCCGCCGGATCGACCTCGGCCGCGGCACCGCGCCCGTCCCCGTCGTCCAGGCCGACGCCGCCGTCCTGCCCTTCGCCGACGCCTCCTTCGACCTCGCCTGCTCCGCCTACGGCGCCGTCCCGTTCAGCGCCGACACCGAGCAGCTCATGCGCGAGGTGCACCGGGTGCTGCGGCCCGGCGGGCGCTGGGTGTTCTCGGTCACCCACCCGATCCGCTGGGCCTTCCCCGACGAGCCGGGTGTCGAGGGGCTCACCGCGATGTCCTCGTACTTCGACCGGACCCCGTACGTCGAACAGGACGAGAACGGCCACGCCACCTACGTCGAACACCACCGCACCCTCGGCGACCGGGTCCGCGAACTCGTCGGCGCCGGCTTCCGGTTGATCGACCTGGTCGAACCCGAGTGGCCGGCCGGTCTGGAGCAGGAGTGGGGCGGCTGGTCCCCGCTGCGCGGACGGCTGATCCCCGGCACGGCGATCTTCGTCACCGAGCGGGGCTGACCTTGCCTCCTGTGTGGCACGACCTGCCCGTCCGCACCGCCCTGCCCACCCTGCACCGCGCGCTGGACGAGCACGGCACCGCCGTCCTCGCCGCCCCGCCCGGCACCGGCAAGACGACGCTGGTGCCGCTCGCCCTGGCGGGGCTGCTGGATTCGGGTGTCGTCCGGCGCGTCCTGGTCGCCGAACCGCGTCGGCTCGCCGTACGGGCCGCCGCCCGGCGGATGGCCTGGCTGCTCGGCGAGTCCGTCGGCAACCGGGTCGGCTACACCGTGCGCGGGGAGCGTCGGGTCGGGCCGGAGACGGTCGTCGAGGTGGTCACCACCGGCGTGCTGCTGCAGCGGTTGCAGCGCGACCAGGAGTTGCCGGGCGTCGACGTCGTCGTCCTGGACGAGTGCCACGAACGGCACCTGGACGCCGACACCGCGCTCGCCTTCCTGCTGGACGTCCGGGCGGCGCTGCGGCCCGAACTGCGGCTGGTCTGCGCCTCGGCCACCTCCGATACGGCTGCCTGGGCCGAACTGCTCGGCGGCGCACCGGTGGTGGAGGCGCACGGGGTGTCCCACCCGGTGGACGTGGTCTGGGCGCCTCCGCCACGCGCCGTCCGGCCCGCCCACGGGACCCGGGTCGACCCGGCGCTGCTCGACCACGTCGCGGCTGTCGTACGGCGGGCGTTGGGTGAGCGCGACGGGGACGTGCTCTGCTTCCTGCCCGGCGTCGGCGAGATCTCGCGGGTCGCGGGGCTGCTCGGCGGTGTGGCCGCCCAGGTGCTCCAGCTCCACGGCCGCGCCCCGCAGCCCGTCCAGGACGCCGCGCTCACCCCCTCCGCTTCACGGCGGGTCGTCCTCGCCACCTCCGTCGCCGAGTCCTCGCTCACCGTCCCCGGCGTGCGGGTCGTGGTCGACGCCGGACTCGCCCGCGAACCCCGCACCGACCACGCCCGCGGCCTCGCCGGACTCGTCACCGTACGGGCCTCGCTCGCCGCCGCCCGCCAGCGTGCGGGCCGTGCGGGGCGCGAGGCCCCGGGCACCGTCTACCGCTGCTGGCA
Organism: Kitasatospora sp. NPDC001683; assembly: GCF_053596495.1. Taxonomy (NCBI): domain Bacteria; kingdom Bacillati; phylum Actinomycetota; class Actinomycetes; order Kitasatosporales; family Streptomycetaceae; genus Kitasatospora; species Kitasatospora sp. NPDC001683. Next base: position 10,710 of record NZ_JBSFGK010000043.1, on the reverse strand, counting down.
CGAGGCCGAGGACGCCCGCGCCGCCCGCTTCCCGACACCTGAGATCGCCCTCGCCGACCTGACCGGCTTCGCTCTCCAGGCCGCCTGCTGGGGCGACCCGGACGCCACCGGCCTCGCCCTGCCCGACGCCCCGCCCGCCGGGGCGATGGCCGCCGCCCGGCAGACCCTCCAGGCCCTCGGCGCGGTCTCCTCCGATGGCCGGGCGACACCGCGCGGCGTGCGCCTCGCCCGCACCGGCCTGCACCCGCGACTGGCCCGCGCCCTGGTCGACGGCGCCCTGGCCGTCGGTGCCCGCCGGGCGGCGGAAGTCGTCGCCCTGCTCTCCGAAGAACCGCCGCGCGCCCTCGGCGACGACCTCGGCGCGGTCTGGCGGCTGGTCCGCTCCAGCAACGACCCCTACGCCGGCCGCTGGCGCGACGAAGTCCGCCGCCTCCTGCGCGCCACCTCCGACGAACCCGCCACCGCGCTGCCCGACTCGACTGCCGTCGGCCTCGTCGTCGCCCTCGCCTTCCCCGAACGCATCGCCCGCGCCCGGGTGGAACGCCCCGCCCCCGGTGAGCGCAGCCCGTACCTGATGGCCTCCGGGACGGCTGCCGAACTCGCCCCCGACACCCGGCTCGGCGCCCTCCCCTGGCTCGCCGTAGCGGTCGCCGACCGCCCGGCCGGCGCCCACTCCGCCCGCATCCTCCATGCTGCGGCACTGGACGAGGACACCGCCCTGCTCGCTGGCGCGGCCCTCCTCGCTTCGCGCGAAGAGGTCCACTGGGACACCCGGCGAGGCGAAGTCGTCTCCCGCCGGCTCGAAGCCCTCAGCGCGATCGAGCTTTCCGAGAAGCCCCTCAACCGCCCCGACCCGGCGCTCGTCCGGGCCGCGATCCTCGAAGGCCTCACCCGCGAGGGCCTCAGCGCCCTGCTGACCTGGCCCTCCCCCGGCCTCCGCGAACGCCTCGCCTTCCTCCACACCGCCATCGGCCACCCGTGGCCGGACGTCTCCGACGCCGCGCTCCTCGACCGCGCGGAGGAGTGGCTGGAACCCGAACTCTCCCGCGCCCGCCGCCGCGCCGACCTCGCTCGCATCGACACCACTTCGGCGCTACAACGCCTGCTCCCCTGGGCCACCGGCGAAGCAGGCCGCCTGGACGAACTCGCCCCCGAGCGCATCACCGTGCCTTCGGGCTCGAAGATACGAGTCGACTACACCACCGAACACCCAGTGCTGGCAGTCAAGTTGCAAGAACTCTTCGGCTGGACCAAAACCCCCACCCTGGCCGGAGGCCGTGTCCCCCTGACCATCCACCTCCTCTCCCCCGCCGGCCGCCCCGCCGCCGTCACCGGAGATCTGGAGAGCTTCTGGCACAACGGCTACCACGCCGTCCGCGCCGAGCTCAGGGGCCGCTACCCCCGCCACCCCTGGCCCGAGGACCCGACCACAGCGGAACCCACCCGCCGCACCAACGCGAGAAGGTGAATCTCGGCCGAATACGCACCCTGGCCGCGGCCTCGCCCCTCAGTCGAGCGCGTCCAGGGCGGCCAGGATGTCAGCGGGCTCGGCGCGCAGGGCGTAGTCGGTCTGGACGAAGGCCCAGCGTATGGTGCCGGTGCGGTCGATGACGAAGGTCGCGGGCAGTGGCAGCGTGCGGGAGTGGCCGGCGTTGACGCGCTTCAGGTCGAAGCCCAACTGGTCGTAGAGGGTGCCCAGTTCGTCGGAGAGGTCGAAGGCGATGCCGAACTGCGCCGCGACCTCGGAGCCGATGTCGCTGAGTACGTCGAAGGCCAGCCGCTCCTTCTCGGCCAGGGTCAGGGACTCGTCGGGGATCTGCGGCGAGACGGCCACCAGACGGGCGCCACGGGCGGTGATCGCGTCGTGCTGCTCCTGGAGGGCGCGCAGCGCGAGGTTGCAGTAGGGGCACCAGGCGCCACGGTAGAAGGTCAGCACGACCGGCCCGTCGGCCAGCAGCCCGTCCAGCGCGACGCGCTGCCCGGCGGCCGCGGGCAGCGTGAACCGCGGAGCCGGGGCGCCCACGCCAAGCGCGCGCTCCGTGAGGTCGGAGGCGGCGAGCTCGCGCCCGTTGCGGTCCATGACCTCGATGGCCTCTGCCGGGATCGACCGCCTCCGGTTCTCGTGCACGGCGCGCAGTTGGTCGTGAAGGCTCACAGGGGTCGCCCTTTCTCGGGGGGATCTGGGTCTGAACTTGAACCAGTCGTTCCAGGATGATGGGCCATCAGACTCGCCGTCAAGGACTATCTTGGAACAACCATTTCAAGTACCTGGGAGCGGTCCGCCATGCCCGACATCAAGCACTTCGACCCGGAGCTGGCGCTGGAGCGCGCCGAGCGGCTGTTCTGGCAGCACGGCGCGGCCGAGGCGTCGATCCAGGACGTCGTCGCCGCGACCGGGCTGAACCGCTCCAGTCTCTACGCCACCTTCGGCGGCAAGCAGCAGCTCTACCACGCCGCGTTGCGCCGCTACCTGCAACACCGCGCGCAGCCGGCCTTCCGTCAACTCGCCGACGACGGCCGGGGTCTGCCCGCCGTACGGGACTTCTTCGGCGGGCTGATCGCGGCCCGCTGCTCGGGCGAGCACGCGGGCTGGGGCTGCATGGTCGTCAACGCCCATCTGGGCACCGAACACCACGACCCGGACGTTCGGGCGCTGCTCGAAGACCACCACCGCCAACTCCGCGACGCGCTGCACACCGCTCTCGACGTCGCCCGCCGCGACGGCCAGTTGTCCCCGCACGTGGCCACCGGCACCGCGGCTGAAACCCTGGCCCTGCTCGCCTACGGCGTCAACCTCCGCTCCCGCAACGGCGCCGACGCGGACAGCCTGCTGCGAACCGTCACCGACACCCTCGCCCTGTTCGGGACCTGACGCGCGACACCACCGCCGGATCCCGCCTCGTCCCGCGCCCCGGCATCGTGGAGCTCGCTCCCCCGGCGGGCCGCCCCGCCGCCGTCCCAGGCGACCTGGCCGGCTTCTGGCACACCGGCTACCACGCCGTCCGCGCCGACCTGAGAGGCCGCTACCCCCGCCACCCCTGGCCCGAGGACCCGACCACAGCGGAACCCACCCGCCGTACCAATCCACGGAATTGACATCCTGACCATCGACACTGCACTGCGCTCCACCTTGGCCGTGGAACAGGGAGGCGTCGCCGAGTACTCCCTTCGCCGGTCGGCTCCCGCCGAACACGGGTCGGCCGCTCCGCCGCGGTCAGCCGTTGGGCTTCGGCCATGTCGGTCAGGGCCTCACCTCGTTACCGAGCGGTCATCGAGCCGGCGGCGTGGTGCATGTCGGTGAGGATGGCGGTCAGGCGTGCGGAGCCGACGGTGGCCGCGAGCGCGCCGGCCTGGGCGGCGTGGTGGTCGGCTTCGATGCGCTCGCCCTGCCGGTAGAGCACGGCGGCCAACCGCGCGGTGGCCATCGCCCGCACCCGGGCCTGGGTGGTGTCGGATTCGGCCGCCCGGCGCAGGTCGGCGACGACCTGGGGATGCAGGTGACCGGTGGTGGTGGACAGCAGGATGCTCGGCCACGCCCTCGCCCAACTCACCACCGTGGGATTCCGCCGTATCGCGGTGCTCACCAGCACCGACCCCGACAGCGGCGCCGAGGCCGTCGAGACGTACGCCCTCACCCAATCGGCGCGGCAGGTGGAGCTCACCGTCCACCGTGAGGACCACCCGCTCGGAACCGCCGGCGCCGCCTACGCGGCCCTGGCCCACTTGGCCGACGCCCCGGCCACAGTGGTGCTGCCCGCCGACACCCTCTTCCCGTACACCCTGCTGCCCTCCGCCATCGCCGCCCACCGTTCCCGCCCAGCCGTGGTGACCTGGACCGTCACCACCGCGCCCGGCCAGGGAGCGCAGAACGCCGGCCGGCTCTTCCTCGACCCCGACGGCGAATTCGTCGTCCACGCCCTGGAGGGGGTGGACGCCACCCTGCCCGTCGGGAGCCGGCAGGGTTTGCGGCAGGCCACCGGCGCCGTCGCCCTGGCCCCGGCCCGTTCCGGTCCCTGTTCGAGGAGTACGCCCGGCGCCTTGCCCACCCCCGCGAGGCTGACCTGTACCGGCAGCTCATGCCCTGGGCGATCAGCCAGGGCCACCCCATCGGCGCCTATGACATCCGCACCCCGGCCCCCGACCTCGGCACCCCCGACCGCCTGGCGCTTTCGGCCGCACCACTGCCTGAAGGGAGATCAGGACCGTGCCCACCGCCTGTCGACCCGCGCTGACCGAGCAGAGCGTGTTCCACACCGTCGGTGCGAACAGCGGCGGATCGACTCGCACCAGCGTGGTCCTCGGCCACCGGGCCGCCGACGAGCTCGACGCCCACCCCGACCCTGACCGGCAGGTGGTCGTCACCGGCACCCAGCTGTACCGGGGCAACGACCGGCCGAACTGACCTCGGGCGGTTCCTAGGGGTCTCGGGCAACTTGCAGGATTCGTCAGACGTCGCCGAACTCGCCGGAGCGGACGGCGGCAACGAAGCTGGACCAGGCATCGACCGGGAAGGCCAGAGCTGGGCCCTCGGGGTCCTTGGAGTCACGCACGGGGACGAGGCCGGGGAACCCGGGGGCCACCTCGATGCAGTTGCCTCCGTTGCCGCCGCTGTAGCTGCTCTTTCGCCAGGTCAACACGGCCAGCTCCTTGGAGTCCTATGCCGGGAAGTCGCCCTCGCGGACGGCCGCTACGAAGGCTTCCCAAGCGTCGGCCGGGAAAACGAGGGCCGGGCCGTGCGGGTCCTTGGAGTCACGCACGGGGACGAGGCCGGGGAACCCGGGGGCCACCTCGATGCAGTTGCCGCCGTCGTTGCCGCTGTAGCTGCTCTTCATCCAGGCGGCTGCGGCGAGCTCGTTGTTCTTCATCTCTGAACCCCTCCAGTGTCTCGGCGATCAGCCGAAGCGAATCGCTCTCTGACAGGCATTCGCCACGGAGCTGATCATAGCGACGCTGGTGCTTGACCACACTGGCGGAATCACCGCTCAGATGCCCTCGTTCGAGGCTCTCCGAGTACACCAAGCGCTGCCCATCCGGCAGCTCCAGCAACACCATAGCCGTCTTGATGACAGTCTGCTGATTCGAGAACGGCGCCACGTGAATGACGACGTTCCGAAGCTGGGCCACCCGTAGGAGGTGCTGCATCTGACGCGACATCACCCCAGGTCCGCCCACGACTCGGCGAATGGCGCTCTCGTCGAGAATGACGAGCAACAGCGGCCCGTCGGGCACGAGAAAGCGACTCTGCCGGCTGAGTCGAGCCCGGGTCAACTCCTCGATCTCCTCCGGGTTGCCGGCCGCCTCGCCAGTGGCGAAGAGCGCACGCGCATACTGCGGGCACTGCAACAGGCCATACATCGTGCCGTCCTGATACGCCCGCAGTCCGACGGCGATGGCCTCCTGGTCCACGTACTCCTGAAACCAGTCCGGATGCTCGATCTCGGCGTCCCAGTCGACCCGCCCGTACAGCCGCTTCAGCAAGTCGCCGGTGCCGTACAGCCGGTCGAGCTCCTCGACCTCCTCGATCGACGGCTTCCGCTTCCCGCCTTCGGTCCGCGACACCACCGTCCGGTCGCAGTGCAGGAGCTTGCCCACGTCCTCCTGCGTGTAGCCCATCGAGTCCCGGGCGAAGCGGATCTCCTCGCCGAACATGATCGCGGAACTCGCGGTCGTCCCCCGCTTGGCCTTTCGCTGTGTCATCACTGCCCCCAGTTGTGCGCCGCACGTCCCGCACGTCGATCTGGCGTCACCGTACCTCCGCAGCCCCGATGATTGACACCAGAACGCAATCATCTGCATACATAGCGTGATTGCGCGCGCCTTTCGCGCTCCCCCAATCCGCCCCCTCCCGAGGTTCCCCCATGCTCACTTCCCGCCGCCCCCGCACGTTCGCCGCACGCCTCGACTCCCGCACCGAATCCACGCCCCTCGCACGGCACTTGCTCCGCGCGTACCTCTCCGCGCTCCCCACCGGCGACCGCTACACCGACATCGCCGAACTCCTCCTCGGCGAGCTCTTCGCCAACGCCGTCCAGCACTCGGACGCCCCCACCGACCGCCTCATCGAGATCCGCTTCGCCCTCACCGGCAACCTCCTCCGCCTCGAAGTCCACGACGCGGGCAGCGGCCGCCCCTCGCTCCGCCCCACCACCCCCGACGACGAGCACGGTCGCGGCCTCTTCCTCATCAACGAACTCGCCGAACGCTGGGGTTGCTGCCCCCGGGCCGGTGGGATCGGCAAGTTCGTCTGGGTGCTGATCGCCCCCTCCCCCGCCCCCATCTCCGTCCTCGCCGTCTGAGGGAAGAACCCACCATGCGACTCGCCCTCACCGCCCGGCACCTGTTCGACACCGGCTCCACCCCCGCCGAGGCCTACGCCGTCCTCGCCCGCCGAACCCACGAACCCCTCCGCTCGGCCCGCGCCGTCTGCGCGGCCCTCGCGATCCCCGCCGCCGAGGCGAACCGCCGCCTCGACGACTGCTACGACGCCCTGCTCGCCAATCCCCGCCCGGGCTCCGAGGCCGACACCGGCGAACTCCTCGAAGCCCTCGGCGTCTTCGACGTCCCCAAGCTCCTCACCTCCACCGACCAGGCCATCGTGGACCTCTTCCTGACCGCCATCGATGCCATGGGCGGCATCCGCGCCGACCACCAGCACGGCCTGGCCCGCTGGTTCACCACCGGCAACCTCACCGCTGCCTACCTCTCCCTCGCCGCCGCCCACCCCCTCCCCCGCACCGGCGACCCGGCCCGCTACTGGACCACCCTCGTCCAGGCCGGCGAACTCCTCTCCACCACCCCCACCCCCGACCCCCGCATCAAACCCGCCCTCACCCACTGCCGCAGCCAAGCGACCACCCACACCACCACCCCCTAAGCACAGGAAGTCGGCCCCGCCGACTTCCTGTGCAGCGCCCACCGCCCAGGCCGACCACGCCAAATCGCGATGACTTCCGGCACGACGCCGTCTAACGTCCGGCAAATGAACGCTCAGGGCACCGAGCCCACCGACACACCAGCCGTCGACGTCCGCTGCCAGAACGCCCCGACCGCCCGGGTCAGACTCGCCGACCGCCACTTCCCCGACGAGCACGGCACCGGCTTCGCGGTGGAACTGCGCGCCGAAGGCCTCCGAGCCCGGCTCGACTCGGTCGTCGCGTGGTAGCGGGGGCCCGAGCACCTGACCGACTTCCTTGACGGGCTGGCCGCCGACTACCAGGGCTGGGAGGGCGAACGCACCTGGAGCACCCACCACCTCACCCTCCGGACCGTCTTCCGCTCCGGAGGCCACGTCGGCCTCACCTGGACCATCCGCCCGTGGACCGCCCGAGACGACTCCTGGGAAGCCTCGGTCACCACCTGGCTGGAGGCCGGGCAACAGATCACTCCTCCCCCGCGTGAAGCGGGGGCTTCTCGCTAACCCAGGTGGGTATTGCGACGGGCCAGCCCGGCCGTAGAACGTTGACGGCTCCCACGGTGTCGATGTGGGCACGGTGGCCGCAGGCGACGCAGTGGAAGGCGTCCTGTGTGGGCCGGTTCTGCGCCGCGACGTACCCGCACTCGTCGCGGGGGCAGGTGCGGGAGGTGTTGCGCAGGTCCGCGGCGATCACTTCCCGTCCGGCGCTCTCAGCCTTGGCGTGCAGGATCGTCAGGAAAACCCCACATACCAGCGCCTGCCCTCGCGCTTCACGCTGACGGTCTTGACCTTGCCGGCGACCGGCCGGTGCCGGTTGACCTTGACGTGGCCGATGCCCTGGAATCGCACGCGGGTCACCGGGTCATGCGGGGTGGAGACCCACCGGCAGCCATCGCCGTCTTTGGGGAAGCCGACCGTGTCGAACCAGTTCATCCCACGGAAGCGCGGACAGCCCGGCTTCTCACCGGATTTGACACGTCGGAAGAACGCCGCGAATGCCTTGTCCACGGCGAAGCGTCGCCTGCTGCGAGGAGAACGACCAGCGGCCCTGGCGCTCCGGGTCGAACGCCCGGATCTCTTTGAGCTGCGCTGACTGATCGCCATGCCGGATCGTGGTCTTCGAGCCGTGCCGGTAGGCGTCGCGCCGTTCCTGCAACGCCCCGTTGTAGAGCGAGCAGTGATCCCGCAGCATGTCGGCGAGTGCTTGCTGCTGGCCCACGGTGGGCCGCATGGGGAACTTGTACGCACGGATCACCCGGCCCACCCCCTTTCGGTCGACGCGATCACCGTAGTGCGGCCCACTGACAACGCAACGAACTACGGCGCTTCGCGCCTGCGGGCCAAGGATGCGTTCCCTCCCCGGCTGAAGCCGGGGATACCCACACAAGATCAGGGATGGCCGATCTCGCCTCGGACATCTGCTGGTTCCTCGCCCCCGGCAGCCTGCCGGAGTCCGGCTCGCTCGGAGGTACCGCTTGTTCGTCGTGAAGACGTACCGCCGGAGCGCGGCGCTCGACGACGACCGCCACTCCTAGGCAAGCGGTGGGCCGGCGGCCCGGTCCCGGCTCGCCCGGCCGTCACCGGAGTCCGCTCCCGCTCAGCGGGCACTGGATCGCCGACAGTCCGGCCGTTCGCGCGCCCGACCCGCGCGGCGCCCCGTCGTTTCGGGTGAAGTTGCGAGCCCAGCGCCACGGGCCCTCCTACGCCCCGGGAAACCTCCTGCGTGACAGCCGCTCATTCGGAGCGGCCGCAGGGGCCGGCCGTCCAGCGCGGTCCGGGTCGCTCGGTGCCGGGTACGGAGGGAGCCGCCGAGGGCATCGTCGTCGTCTTCATGCCCACAGCCTTCGGCTCAGCGGATTCGCAGGCATCGTCCCGGTGAATGATGCCGGTGCCCCCGGAGGGGGAACCCGTCCGGGCCGCCAGTGCTCCGGCGGAAGGAGATCTGCATCCCTGGCAGCCGGAGTGTTCCGGGTTCCCCCTACTCTTCGTTCGTGCATCTCGGAAGATCGGCTGAAGAACGGCTCAGCCAGGCGCTGCCGGCACTCGTCGAGCGCTGACGACCGTTCCGGGCTTCCGCGATCGTGGTCACGCGCATTCACCTCCCCGGCGCGGGGATGCCCATGGACTGCCCCGGACGCAGGATCGGGGTGCCGACCTGGGTGGGGCTGCGGGTGAGGACCGTGCGGGCCGGGTCGTGGCGCAGACCGTAGCGGCGGGCCCGGACACTCCCCCCCGTCCGGCCTCCGGATGAGGTCTGCTGCTCAGGAATGCGGATCGGCCGACTTCCTGCGCCGGGCGAACTCGGCGGCCCTCCGGCCTACTCCCCCGGGAGGGGATGGCTCCAGCCCCCGGGAGGATGTGACGCCGCCTTGCCGTCGGCGAGGCTGGACGCATGAGATTCGACGACCACCGGGTGGTCATCACCGCCGCCGGCCGGGACTTCGGGCGCACCTTGGCCATACGTCTCGCGGACCTCGGCGCCGAGGTCTTCCTCTCCGCGCGCACCCTCGCCGCCGCGGAGCGGGTCCGGGACGAGATTCGCGCCCGGGGGCACCAGCGCGTCCACGCCTTCGGCTGCGACCTGACGGACCCCGCCTCGATCCGCGGCTTCGCCGCCGAGGTCGGCCGGCGCACCGGCCACGTCGACATGCTGATCAACAACGGCTCCCGCTACCTCGAAGGCCCGGACCTGCTCTCCGCCTCCGATGAGGACGTCCTCGACACGATCGCCTCCGGCGCCACCGGCACCGTCCTGACCGTGAAGAACTTCCTCCCCCTCCTGCTCAACTCGGACAAGCCCGACGTTGTGACCATGGTCTCCGCCTGTGGAACCGCGGGGCATCACCGCTCGGACGCGCACGACGCCTTCTACGCGGCGAAGAGCGCCCAGGCAGGGTTCGTCGACATCCTCTCCAAGCGCCTGCGGCCCCGAGGAGTCCGGGTGATCTCGCTCTACCCGCCCGACTTCGACAACCCCGACCCCCTCGCCGAGGAGTGGGAGACCACACCGCGCGGGGCCGAGGACGCCCTCACCGCGCAGTCACTCGTGCAGTGCGTCCTCTTCGCGGTCGCCCAGCCCCGCGACTGCTTCATCAAGGCGTTCCACTTCGAGCAGGTCTGAGCCCGTGCACTTCCTCATCCGCCGGGTGACCGGCACCGAGTACCGGGAACTCCGTGCGATCAGACTGGAGGCGCTGCGCGACTCACCCACGGCCTTCAGTTCCTCCTACGACGACACCGCCGCCCTCCCCGACGACGTCTGGCAGCAGCAGGCCGCCGTCGAGGCCTCCTCCGTGGAGTCCGCCACCTTCATCGCCGCCGACGAAGCCGGGAACTGGGTCGGGATCGCCGGCGTCGGGCCGCTGCCGGACGTCCCGGACCACGTTCACATCCACTCGGTCTACGTGTCCCCGAAGCACCGCGGGCCCACCGGCCCCGCCGCCGACCTGGTGAAGGCCGGCATCCGCTACGCCCAAGTCCACACCGACGTACGGTGGTTGACCCTGGGCGTGCACGAGGGCAACGAGCGGGCGCGGGCCTTCTACCGGCGGCTCGGCTTCGAGCCCACCGGCAAGGTCGTCCCCTACACCCTCGACCCGTCCGAGAAACTCCTCATCCTGGGCTACCCGGACTTCCGCGGCCACCCCCGAACCTCGGACGGCACTACGGGCTAGGCAGGGACTCCGCAATGCTGCGAGCGCGGGCGCGCCGAACGCGGTGGCGCACCGCCTGCTGATCGACCGCGAGCCGGGCTCGCGGATGGAGCCGCTGGTGGCCAAGCACCTGGCCAGCCACTA
>NZ_JBSFGK010000042.1:0-71872 GCF_053596495.1 Kitasatospora sp. NPDC001683 | reverse complement strand
CCCCATCCTCTCTACCCCCCCGGGGTGTGGTGGGGTGGCCTCCCCACTTGTGTTTGTTTTTAACACCGGGCGGCCCCGCCCCCCCCCGGCGCGGCCCCCCCCCCGCCGCTGTCTCGACGCCGTTCAGTGCGCGGAGGCCGCGTTCTTGACCAGGGTCTTGGTCAGGGCCACGCCGGCAGTTCCGGTGTTGCTCTGGTTGTTGTCATAGGTCGTCACCACGACGCTGCCGACCCGGGCGGCCACCAGCGTGCTACCCCCGGTCCAGTCCGGTGAGGTGATGACCGCCTGGAGCGCTTCGTCCCCGACGCCGGGCAGGCTCTGCAGCGCGACGGTCGCGGTGTAGTTCTGGCCGTTCTGGGCGACGGTGAAGGTGTGGCACGCGGTGAGGGTCTTCTTCAGGTTGGCCATGACCGTCTGCGCGTCGTTGCCGCGGTAGGCGTCCAGCTCCTGGGCGAACAGGTTCTGCGATTCGTCCGTGTAGTCGTTCTGGGCGAAGGACGCGGCGTTGATCCCGGCCGCGTTGACCCATCCCGTCCCGTTGAGCATGTCGCACGCCTTGGTGGCGGGGACGGCGGAGGGCGAGATCGGCGGGTTGAATCCGTCGCCGGTGCTCTTGGTGCCGCTGGGGTCGAGCTTGAGCGTCTGTGGGAGCGCGCTGGCCGGCAGGAGCATGGCGTTCAGCTTGTTCCCGTTGGGGAGGCCGGCGATGCCCGCGGCGGGGCCGGGGGCCGGGGTGGTGGACGCGGCGGTGCCGGCGGACGCGGCTGCGGACGGGGCGGCCGGGGCGGCGGAGGCGGAGGTGGAGGTGGACGCGCTCTCCGGCCCGCAGGCGGCGAGGCCGAGAACCGCGGTGGCGCTGCAGGCGATCAGGGTGGCCCGGCGGAGTGGCTGAGACATGGAGGGGTGTGCACCTTTCGGGCAGGGAGGCTGTGTGAGCGGCGCGCCAATCAGACCATGAGCTGTGAACCGCGTCAACGCAAGAATTTCCTGTGAGGCGGATTGTAGAATCGTGTTCAGTCGTAGAGTCGGGGGAGGGCCACTCAATGCCGGAGCACAGGACAGACGTCACTGCCGCCGGGATCGCGCGGTTGGCCGGTGTCGGCCGGGCCGCGGTCAGCAACTGGCGGCGCAGGCACGCGGACTTCCCCAAGCCCGTCGGCGGCACCGACACCAGCCCGGTCTTCGACCTGGCCGACGTCGAGCAGTGGCTACGCGACCAGGGCAAGCTCGCCCAGGTCCCCCTGCGGGAACGGGTCTGGCAGCAGATCGAACGGGATCCGGCTGGGGCGGCGACCGCGCTGCGGCTGGTCGGTGCCGTGCTCCTGCTGCGCGATCAGTCCACCCGCTGGCAGGAACTGATCACCGCGGACGACCGCCGTTCGGCCCGCGAGCTACCTGAAGCGCTCGCCGAGGCACTCCGCGCCCGCCTGGGCGAGGGCCACCCGGTACCCGTGCCGAGCGGGCCCGAGCTGACGGAGCGTCTGGCGCTGCTGCGTGGTGGCGCAGAGCTCGCGAACGAACTCGGCGCACGCCGGGCGTACGAGTTCCTGATGGGGCGCCACTTGGAGGCGGGGCCGCGCCAGTACACGCTGACCCCCGCACCGCTCTCGGAGCTGATGGCCGAACTCGCCGGCCCCGCCGAGCTGGTGCTGGACCCCGCATGCGGCTTCGGTGGCCTGCTCGGCGCGGTCGGTCCCACCACCACGGTGATCGGTCAGGAAGCCGATCCGGACCTCGCCGCGCTGACCGCGGTACGCCTCGCCCTGCACACGGACCGGGAGGTGCGAATCCGGACGGGCGACAGCCTGCGCGCCGACGCACACACCGGCGTGCGCGCGGACGCCGTGCTGTGCCACCCGCCGTTCAACGAGCGCTCCTGGGGACATGAGGAGCTCGCCTACGACACCCGCTGGGAGTACGGGCTGCCGCCGCGGACCGAGTCCGAGCTGGCCTGGGTGCAGCACGCCCTCGCCCATGTGCGCGAGAACGGCTGCGCCGTGCTGCTGATGCCGCCCGCCGCGGCGTCCCGCCGGTCGGGCCGGCGGATCCGGGCGGACCTGCTGCGGCGCGGCGCGCTCCGGGCGGTCGTCGCGCTGCCCGCGGGCGTGGCCCCGCCGTACGGGATCCCCCTGCACCTGTGGGTGCTGCGCCGCCCCGCGGCGGACGCGCGGCAACCGCAGCGACTGCTGCTGGTGAACGCAGCCGAGCAGCCGGACGGCGGGGGAAAGCTGCCCTGGCAGGAGCTGCGCAACACGGTGCTGGAGGACTGGTACGCCTTCGACCGCGACGGCGCGGCACCGGAGCGGCCCGGCGTCAGCCGCACCGTCCCGTTGGTCGACCTGCTGGACGACGACGTGGACGTGACCCCGGCCCGGCACCTGCCGATTCGGGCGGCGGGCACCGGAGAGGCCGCGCTGAGCGAGGTCCGCGAACGCCTGACCGGTGCCCTGCGTCGCACCGTGGAACTGGCGCCGCTGGTGGGCGGCCAGAGCGCGCCCGCGCACTGGCCGATGACCAGCCTCGGCGAACTGGCCAGGACGGGAGCCCTGTTGATGCGGACGGGCGGTGCCGGAGCCGGCACCGGCGGCCCGCCGGTCCTGAGCGAGCACGACATCGTGTCGGGCGGCGCCCCCTCCGGCGTGCTGCCCGAGGGCGAGGACGAGGAGCCGGTGCTCGTCCAGGCGGGGGACGTGGTGATCCCCGTGCTCGGCCGGGGCACCGCGACCCGCGTGATCGACGAAGCCACCGCCGGTGCCGCGCTGGGCCGCAACGTCTACCTGCTGCGACCCGACCCCGACACCCTGGACTCGTGGTTCCTCGCCGGCTTCCTGCGCAGCAGTGCGAACAACCGGCAGGCCAGCAGCTTCACCACGTCCGCAACCCGGCTCGATGTGCGCCGGCTCCAGGTGCCCCGGCTGCCGCTGGCCGACCAGCGGCGGTACGGTGAGCGGTTCCGCGCGGTCGCCGCCTTCGAGGACGCGACACGCCTGGCCGCGAGACTGGGCGAACTGCTCGTCCAGGGCCTGTACGACGGGCTGACGGACGGGAGCATCAGGCCGTCCTGAGGGCGGACGGCCGCCCGGCGGACGGGTCGGTAGGCTGACCCCGGCAATCACCGATCAACCTCCGCCGAGCAGGAGCTGGCCCATGTACGGCCCCGTCCCCACAGCGCCGCCGCTTCGGAGGGGCGCGCGCGTGTGGAGGGTGCTTCTGCGGGTGGTGCTCGCCGCCGTTCCGATGCTGACCATCGGCATGCTGGGCTGGATCCCGATGCTGTACCTCGCGCTGGTGCACCGACGCGGCCGCGACTGGCTGGTGCTCGTCGCGGTGGCGGCGGCGTCCATCGGCGGGGTGGCGCTGATCGGGCCGTCCGGGAAGAACAGCTGGCAGGCCGTCACCGGGGTGGTGCTCCTGCTCGGGACCATGGCCTTCGCCCCGGCGTACTTCCTCGCCGTCGACCTGCGGCCGCGGCCTTCGGACCGGGTGGTTCCCGGCCAGGGGACCCCGGGGGCGCTGCCGGCGGCGCAGCCGGGCTACCCGTCTGCGGGCCTGCCGCGCCAGGACCGCATCGGGCAGGTCAGGGCCGGGCTCGACGAACTGAGCGCCTACCTCGAGCAGCAGGAGCGCTCATGAAGGGCCGGCTCGTCGCCGGGCGATACGAGCTGGCGACGCTCATCGGGCAGGGCGGCATGGGCCAGGTGTGGACCGCGCACGACAACGTCCTGGACCGGCGGGTGGCGGTCAAGCTGCTCCGGACCGACCGGATGCCCGAAGCGGCGGAGGACTTCGACGGAGTCCGGCGGCGCTTCGCCCGGGAGTGCCGGGTCACCGCCCAGGTCGATCACCCCGGACTGGTCACCGTGCACGATGCCGCCAGCGATGGCGACGACCTCTACCTGGTCATGCAGTACGTCGACGGCGCGGACCTGGCCGACCACTTGGCCGAGCACGATCCCTACCCCTGGCCGTGGGCGGTCGCCGTGGCAGCGCAGCTCTGCCCGGTGCTGACCGCCGTGCACGCGGTGCGGGCCGTGCACCGCGACCTCAAGCCGCGCAATGTCATGGTCCGTCCCGACGGCACCCTCGTCGTGCTCGACCTCGGTGTCGCCGCCGTCCTGGACTCCGACACCACGCGGCTCACCCTCACCGGGTCTCCCATCGGCAGCCCCGCGTACATGGCACCCGAGCAGGCCATGGGTGGCGAAGTCGGCCCGAGCGCCGACCTCTACTCGCTCGGCGTGATCCTGCACGAACTGCTCGGCGGTACGGTTCCCTTCGCCGGCGCCTCCGCGCTGGGCGTGCTGCACCGGCACCTCCACGAGCCGCCCCTGCCACTGCGGGCGCTTCGGCCAGAGGTGCCGGAACCGCTGGAGGCCCTGGTCCTGCGGCTGCTCGCCAAGGACCCGCGGGACCGTCCGGCCGATGCGGCGGAGGTTTACCGCGCGCTGGCGCCCCTGCTGCCCGGGCCCGCCTCGAACCGCCCTGACGGCCCCGGGGTCCCGATGGACCCGACCCGGCCGTTCCGGCAGCCCTACGCGCCCTGGCACGGCGGGCAGCCGCCGTGTCGGTCACCGCACTTGTCGACCGTGCCCGCCGCGGACCCGCACCCGGATCCGCCCGCACCCGTCGGCGGGACGGCCGACATCGCCGCCGCCGTCAAGGAGGCCAAGGGGTTGCTGGATTCGGGTCGGATCACTCATGCCGTGAGCGTGCTCGGCAGAGCGCTCTCCGGTGCCGCCGAGGCCCGTGGCCGGAACTCTCCCGTCGTCCACATGCTGCGGAAGCACTACGCCGCGACTTTGCTGGAGGACGGTCAGTTCCGCGCCGCCCTGACGGAGTTCCGGCTGCTGATCGAGCAGCGCTCCGCCGAGGCCGGCCCGACCGACCCGCAGGCCCTTCGCTTCCGCGTCGAGGCGGCGCAGTGCCTGGAACACCTCGGCGACCACGTCTCGGCGCTCGCCGAGTACCGGTCCCTGCTTCCCCAGCTGGACCGGCTCGCCGACGACGATCCGGCGTTCGCACTGGAGGTCCGCAGCCGCACAGCGCACCTGCTCTTCGCGGCCGGTGACCACACCGGCGCCCGCACGGCCCAGCTGCGACTGCTCGTCGACACCGAGCGGTTCTACGGCCCGCACCACCCGCTCGCCGCTGAAGCCCGGCGCACCCTCGACGAATGGGCCGAGGCCGGCGGCAGCGTCCATGAGCGGCCGGCGGTCTCCGCCAGCCGGAAGCACGGCCTGCGGGGCCGGAATCGGACGACCCGTTGAACCTACGGGTGGATCAGTCGGCGCGGGGGTCTACCGCCCGCCCGGAACGTGCACTTGGTGACGGTGTGCACCAGCCGGTGATCGATGTCGGAAAGCCGTGTGCGGGCGAACCGCACGCACGGTTCGAAGCGGCGGGGACTGGAAACGGAGCATCGGCAACCGCTCCAGTCCCCGACCCTGCTCAGTGGTCGGCTTCGCTGAGCTGTTGGACGAGTTCGGCGAACTGTGCCGCGGTGGAGTGCATGTAGAACTGTCTGGGGGGCACCGGGGTGTTGAGCTGTTTGCTCCAGATGCGCAGGACGGTGTCGGCGATCGTACTGGTGGCCGGTTCGGGGGTGTCGAGCGGGTCAGCCGGCGCGGTACGTGGTCCGTTCTGAGCGGTTGGCGTACTTGGTGGGTTGCCGGTTGTACGTCTGCCCTCGTGACCTGGACGGCTGGCCGGCTGGTCGGTTCCTCGGGAGGTCTCGTGCGGGAAGTTGACGGGCTCGGTGGGTGTGGGGTCGAGGGACGCGGGTCGTGAGCGTGTATTCCGTTCCGGGTTCGTTCCTGGCAGGTTCGTTCCTGGGCCGGGGGGAGCGGTTCTGTGCTGACTGAGCAGGATTCCGAGGTCGTCGAGACCACTGACAAGCGGTCCATGCGGTACGCGCTGTTGATCTCGCTGGCCACTGGGATCGGTTATCTGCCGTTCGCTTTGACGATTCCGATCCTGCCCGGTTACGTGACGGATCGGTTGCACGGCGGCCCGGCGGACGTCGGTGCGGTCGTCAGCAGTTACGCGTTGACTTCCCTGCTGTCGCGGCCGGTGTCGGGCGCGTTGATGAACCGTCTCGGTGCCCGGGCTCTGACCGTCGGTGGGACGTTGCTGACGGTGTTGGCCACTGTGTGTTATCCGCTGGCTGGGTCTGTTACCGAACTGGTGGGCCTGCGTCTGCTGGCGGGTGTCGGTATGGGAGTGATGCAGGCCGCGACCGGGGTCTGGCCCGTGCAGTTGGTTGCCAAGGACCGGCAGAGCTGGGCGTTGGGGTTGGGCGGTACCGTCAACTACCTCGCCCTGGGGGTGGGTGCTCCGCTGGGTGCGTTGATCGGTCGCTGGGCGGGCGCGGCAGACACGTTCGTGGTCGCCGGGCTGGTCGCCCTGCTCGTCATCCCGATCGCTTTGTACGTGCCCGAGGTGCGTTTCTCCCCGAAGGCGGAGAAGGCAGGCGTCGAGCGGCGCCAGGCACTGCTGGGCACCGTGCTGCCGAGCGTCGCACTGGTCTTCACCGCGTTCGGCTTCGCCGCCGTCGCCAGCTTCGCGGTCGCGAAGTTCAACGCCCTGGGTGTCGCCGGCGGAGCGGCCGTGGTCACCGCGTACTCCCTGACCGTGGTGCTGTTGCGCATAGCGGGTACCTGGATCCGTTGGGAGGCCAAGCGGCGGGTGGAGCTGGCGGGCCTGTTCCTGGTCGAGGCCGTGGGGATCGCGCTCGTCGGGCTGTCGCACGGGCTGGGTATGGGTGTGGTCGGCGGTGTGCTCACCGGCGTGGGCATGTGGCAGATCTACCCGGCGTTGGGAGTGTTGGTGGTGCGCTCGGTCAGCGAGCGCGGGCGCGCCATGGCGCTGTCGGTCTTCGGGGCCTGCTTCACGGTGGGTGTCGCCATCGGCAGCGGTTCCCTCGGGCTGATCGCCCAGGCCACCGGGTACCAGACGATGTTCCTCATCTGTGCCGCCTGCATCGTTCTGGGCCTGCTGGTGGCGGTGACCGCGTCCCGCGTGCGAAGGCCGGCGGACAACGGCCGATAACGGGGTGTTGTGCTCGGCGCTATCCGCTCCGACTCGTCGAACGAGTCCACGCCGGGTTCCTGCCTGCCCGTTCCCTCCGTGGTCTCCATCGGGTCGAGGGCGACGGTAGCCGAGTTCGTGGAGTCGGGCGACGGCTCGGCACCCGACAGGGGGCCCTTCGGCGTTGGTGAGCGGGGCGGGTGGTCAGTCCGGGGGGAGGGTGAGGGTGGCGAGAGCGCCGCCGGCGGGGTGGTTGGTGAAGGTGAGGGTGGCGCCGATGACGCGGGTGTGGCCGGTGGCGCTGGTGAGGCCGAGGCCGTGGCCGCGGCCGCGTTCGGGGGCGTTGGTGCGGAAGCGCTGGGGACCGTGCTGGAGGAGGTCGTCGGGGTAGCCGGGGCCGTGGTCGCGGACGGTGATGCGGCGGCCGTCGACGTGGAGTTCGACCGGGCCGGCGCCGTGGCGGTGGGCGTTGAGCAGCAGGTTGCCGAGGATGCGGTCGAGGCGGCGCAGGTCGGTGCGGACCTCCTGGTCGGAGGTGATCCCGATCGAGACGTCGAGGCCGGTGAGGGTGACGGTGCGGCGCACCGCGCGTTCCAGCGGGACGGCGGAGAGGTCGGGGGGACTCGACGTCCGCGTCCAGGCGGGAGACCTCGAGGAGGTCCCGACGAGGGCGCGCAGGGCCTGGACCCGGTTCTGCACCAGCTGGGTGGGGCGGCCGGGCGGCAGGAGCTCGGCGGCGGTGACCAGGCCGGTGAGCGGGGTGCGCAGCTCGTGGGCGACGTCGGCGGTGGCCGCGCCCGCCGGAGCCGACTGACCGGGGCCGACCGGGCGGGCCGGCTTGGTGGGGGCGGCGGAGGGGCGGGCCACGCCCGCGGCCGCGCCGGCCGGCGCCGAGTCGGCGGGCGCGTGGGCGGTGGGGGCGGGCTGCGGGGTTCCGTCGGCCCAGGCCTGCCCGCCGGTGACGACGGTCGCCAGCGCGGCGCCGGTCATGGCGCAGACCGCCAGCATCCGACGGGCGGTCGAACGGTGGGTGCGGCTCCTGCTCATGCGGTGGTTCTCCTTCGTGACTCTGGTGAACACGTCAGTGGCGAGACCGCGGCTCTCGCGAACGCCCCCGGCCCGTACGGCCGGTCGGTGCGTCGTCAGTGACGGTAGGAGGGGTGTGTCGCGGTGCCCGCCCGGCCGCGTCACGGTCGCCCATCGGCTGGGTAACGGTCCCCGGCCGACCGGATCGGACCCGCGGCGGAACCCCTGCCGCACGGCGGAACACACCCGGTGACATGTGTCGGGGACTGAGCACCCCCGCCCGCCCGTCCGTACATCACGGTGGGGGAGAAACCGAGAGAAAGGTGGCAGTGATGAGCATCCTCTCCAACCTCCTGCCGACGCTGCGGCGCGGCGGCGGTGACCGCGACGACCGCGGTGACCGCGGTGACCGCGGGGAAGGCCGCGACGACTTCCGGCGCGACAGGGACGACTTCGACGACGACCACGGTGGTCGCTTCGGTGGCGGCCGGGACCGGGACGACTGGTACTGACGGCTGACGCCCACGGACCGATCGTGGTCCCTGGCTAGGACGAACTGGTGTGGTCCCTGCGGCGGTTGACGGCCGTCGACACGGGTGACGGCGACGGCCGGGCGGACCCGGTTGTCGCCCCGGCCCCGGTCGTGCCGCTGCGGCGGATCTTCCGGCAGTTCTGGCCCTACACCCGAGGGGGAAGACGCTGGCTGATCCTCCTGGTGGTGCTCGTCCTGCTCGGCCCGGTGGTCGACGCGGCGATGATCTGGCTGTTCAAGATCGTCGTCGACGAGGTGCTGGTGCCGCGCAGACTCGGGCTGTTCCTGCCGGTGGCGCTCGGTTACGCCGGGCTGACCCTGCTGGCGGGAGGCTTGGGTTTCGCCGACGAGACGCTCTCCACCTGGGTCAGCGAGCGCTTCCTCCTCGCCCTGCGCACGGACGTGTTCCGGCACCTGCAGGGCCTGCCACTGGGCTTCTTCGAGCGGCGGCGGCTCGGCGACGTACTGTCGCGGCTGACCGCGGACATCGAGGCGGTCGAGACCTTCCTGCTCTCGGGCGTCCTGAACGCGGTCGCGTACGTCGCCGAGCTGGCCGTCTTCCTTGGCGTGCTGTTCTACCTGCGCTGGGACCTCACGCTGACGGCCCTGGTGGTCGCACCGCTGTTCTGGATCACCGCCCGGCGCTTCTCGGTGAAGGTGAAGGCGGCGTCCCGCGAGCGGCGGCGCCGCAGCGGCTCGGTCAGCGCCCTCGCCGAGGAGACGCTCGGCAACATCGCCCTCGTCCAGGCGTACAACCGGCAGGACTGGGAGCAGCAGCGCTTCCTGCGGGAGAACCTGGCGCGGTTCCGGGCGACCATGGCGGCCACCCGGATTCGCGCGCTGTTCCGGCCGATCGTGGACATGCTGGAACTGGTCGGCGCGCTGATCGTGCTCGGGCTGGGGGCCTGGGAGCTGGCCCGCGGCCGCCTCACCCTCGGCGAACTCCTCGTCTTCGTCGCTCTGTTGAGCCGTCTCTACGGCCCGGTCCAGGGGATCGGGCGGCTCAGCAACAGCTTCTTCTCGGCCGCGGCCGCCGCCGAGCGGATCATCGAACTCCAGGACCAGCAGCCGCAGGTGGCCGATCCGCCCAGACCGCTGCGCCCGGCCCGGGTGCGCGGGGCGGTGGCCTTCGACGGCGTGCGGTTCCGCTACCCGGGCACGACCCGGGCGGCGCTGCAGGACGTCTCCTTCCGGGCCGACCCGGGCGAGACGGTGGCGCTGGTCGGGGAGAGCGGGGCGGGCAAGTCGACCGTCGCCAAGCTGCTGCTGCGCTTCTACGACCCGGAGCACGGCGCCGTCCGGCTGGACGGCACCGACCTGCGCGACCTGGCACTGACCGACCTGCGCGAGCACATCGCGGTGCTGCTGCAGGAGACCCTGGTCGTCCACGGCACCGTCCGGGACAACATCGCCTACGGCCGCCCGGACGCCACCGACGCGCAGATCGTGGCGGCCGCCCGGGCCGCCGACGCGCACGAGTTCGTCAGCCGGCTGCCGGACGGCTACGACACGGTGGTGGGCCAGCACGGACGGCTGCTGTCCGGCGGCCAGCGCCAGCGGATCGCGATCGCCCGGGCGATGGTCCGGGACGCGCCCGTGCTGCTGCTGGACGAGCCGACCACCGGGCTGGACGCGGAGTCGGGGTGGCGGATCCTGGAGCCGCTGGGCCGACTGATGAGCGGACGGACGACGATCATCATCTCGCACAACCTGCTCACCGTACGGAACGCCGACCGGATCGTCCTACTGCGCGAAGGCCGCGTCGTCGCCTGCGGCAACCACCGGGAACTGCTCGCCCAGGACGCCGGCTACGCCCGCCTCGACCGGGCCGCGACCCCGACCTGGGCCGTCCGGTAGGCGACCTGGGCCGCCCGGTAGACGTCGGGGGCCCCCACCCGCCGAGCCGAGGCGGCGCTACCGCCCCGCCCGCAGCTGCCGGAGCGTCCAGCCCGGTTCGGAGAGCACCCGGGTGTGCGCCGTGAACAGCTCGGCCGCGCGGCGGTAGGAGAGGCGGGCGCGGCCGGTGTGCGGGCAGCGGTCGGTGGCGGGGGTGCCGGCCGGGGCGCGGCGGTCGGTGAGGAAGAGCGGGCCGCCGGAGCGGCCGGCGATCAGCAGCGGGAGCAGCCGGGCGGTGCCGGTGCCCCAGTGCAGCCGGGGGCGGTCGGAGCGGGGGTGGGTGCGGCGGCCGGGGAGGTCCAACTGGTCGGTGTTCAGGGCCAGTACGGTCTCGATGGCGCCGCCGGACTCGTGCAGCAGGTGCCAGAGCGTCTGCTCGCGCAGCGGTGCCCGGCGGGCGAACAGCGCGCGCAGTTGCTCCGCGGTCAACGCGGCCCCGGCCCCGGCCGGTTCGGGCAGCGGGCTGGGGCGCAGCGCGGCGCTCGGGTCGCCGTCGATCCAGCCCCGGGCCCGCCACCAGGCGACGGCCGCGCGCAGGGTGGAGAGCTCGCGGTTGAGCGTGCGCGGGTCGGTGTCGGCCGCGCGCCGGGCGACGGCGGCGCGCAGGCGCTCGGCGGCGTCCGGGTGGTCGAGCAGTGCGAGCGGCAGCACGGGCGGGCGGGCGCGCCGCCGTTCGGGGCCGGTGGGGGCGGGCCGGTCGGCGAGCGCCCAGGCCCAGGTGCTCAGGGCGATCCGGTAGATCCGCCGGGAGCCCTCGGCGAGCCCGGAGGCGGCCAGGTAGCGCTCGACGGCGACGCCGTACTCGACCGGGGGGAGCTCCGTCACGTCCGCCTTCTTCCGCAGTAAACGACCCGAACCGACACGCTCGAAATATATCCGCACTCCTCCACGCTCCGCAGTAAAAGGCAGCTCAGCGGCCATTTGGCCAGCCTTTTACTGCGGCAGCGGCAATCCACCCCGACATTGATGCCAAAAGGCTCAGGTTTTTCCCCGGAACCCCTTGAACCCGGTTCCCCCGCGAGCGCAGACTGACTGCCCATGGCAGTGGAAACAGAACGGATTCCGGCCCGTCCCCGGCGCCCCGGAGGCCGTCTCGCCGTGCTGGGCGAGCGCGAATTCACCCGCTTCTTCATCGGGTACACGACCTCCCTCCTCGGCTCCTCGATGGCGCCCGTCGCGGTGGCCTTCTCGGTGCTCGACGGCGGTGGGAGCGGCACCGACGTCGGCTGGGTGCTGGCCGCCCGGATCCTCCCGGTGGTGCTGGTCCTGCCGGCCGGCGGGGTGATCGCGGACCGGCTGGGCAGCCGCCGGCTGATGCTGGGCTCGGACGTCCTGCGCGGCCTGGTCCAGGCGCTGTTCGCCGCGCTGCTGGCGGCCGGGCACGCGCCGGTCTGGGCGATGGTCGCGCTGGTGGCGGTCTGGGGGATCGGCGAGGGGCTGTTCACGCCCGCCTTCGGCGCGATCGTGCCCGACCTGGTGCGCCGCCAGGAACTGCTGGCGGAGGGCAACACCCTGCTGGGCCTGTCCCGTTCGGTGTCCTCGGTGGCCGGCCCCGCGCTGGCCGGCCTGGTCACCGCCGGGTGGGGTCCGGCGGCGGTGCTGCTGATCGACGCGTTGACGTACGGCGTCAGCGCCCTGGCGCTGGCCGGCCTGCGGCTGCCCGAGCGCCCGGAGGCGGACGGCGGGGACTCGATGCTCCGGGAACTGCGGGCCGGCTGGTCGGGGTTCACCGCCCGCCCGTGGCTGTGGATCACCACCGCGCAGATGAGCCTGTTCAACCTGCTGGTCTGGGCCCCGTTCCTGGTGCTCGGCCCGCTGATCGCGCAGCAGCGGCTCGGCGGCGCCCGGGCCTGGGGCCTGGTGATGGGCGTGTACGGCGCCGGCGCGGTGCTGGGCGGCCTGCTGATGCTCGGCCGCCGACCGGGGCGGCCACTCGCGGTGGCCACCGTGGCCGCGCTGGCCTGGGCGCTGCCGTCCGCCGCGCTGGCGGCCGGGGCGGCGCTGCCCTGGGTGGTCGCCGGCGCGCTGGTGGCGGGGTTCGGTTCGGCGGTCTGCGGGACGCTGTACAGCACCACGATGCAGCAGTGGGTCCCGCCGGAGCTGCTGGGCCGGCTGACCTCCTACGGGGCGCTCGGTGCCTTCGTCCTCGGCCCGCTCGGACTGGCGGCGGCCGGTCCGTTGTCGGCCCGGTTCGGCACCGGCGACGTGTTGTCGCTCGGAGCGGTCTGGCAAGTGGCGGCCGGGGTCGTAGTGTTGGGCGTACCGGCCGTACGGAACCGTCGCTGGGAGGAGGGCCCGGACGACTGACCCATCCCTCGGACGGCTCCGGGGCGCACCCCCGGCCACCATCGGTGCGGCCCACCGCGCACCGCGTCCGGCCGGCCCCGGGGCACAGCCGGTCGCTCCGCCCACGCGTGCGTGCCTCCGCGGCGGGCGGGGTGGCCGGGGCGGTCGTACGGTGGACGGAGGGGGTACGGAGGAGGTTCACCATGCCCGGTTCGCTCACCATCAGCCACCACCAGGCCGCGGCCACCCTGGACCACACGGACGCGGAACGGCTGGCCACCGTGCTGGCCGACCTGGCGTACCTGCTGGAGATCCCGGGGCCGGACCGGATCACCGAGGCCCAGCTCGCCGTGCTGTGCGAGGGCCACTCGCCGGACCGCGCCGAGCTGGTGCACTGGTGCGCGTCGACCGCCCGCGGCTTGAAGGGGCAGCTCTGACCGGACCGGTCGAAGGCCCGTCCCGCCCGCCGTACGATGGCGCGCGGGGCGGGCCGGTCCGGAGCGCCCCGTGGTCGCCGGGCCGGCCGGCGGCCGACCCGCAGGAGGGTGGGGGCCCGAGCGTGCCGCAGTCCCGGTCGTTGTCCTGGCTGACCGTGCCGACCCCGCTGCCCAGCGGCCCGATGCGCATCGCGGTGACCCCGCTGGGCGTGGCGGCCGCCGGTTACGGCGGACGGGACGGCGAGACGCCGCCGTGCACCGACCCGGCGAAGATCACCGCCGTCACCGAGCGGATCGGCGCCTACCTGGCGGGCCGCACCCGCGAGTTGGGCCTGCCGATCGACTGGAGCCTCAGCTCCGGCCCGCACCGCACGGTCCTGCGGACGCTGTGGGAGCAGGTGCCGTACGGCCGGACCATCACCTACGGCGAACTGGCCGCCCGCAGCGGGGTGTTCGAGGACGTCACGGAACCCGGCCTGGCCGCCCGGACGGTCGGGCAGATGATGGCCGCCAACCCGGTCGCCCTGCTGGTGCCCTGCCACCGGGTGGTCGCGGCGGACGGCATCGGCGGCTTCGGCGGCGGCCGGGTGGGGATCGACGTGAAGCGCTGGCTGCTCACCCTGGAGGGGGTGCTGGAGCCCACGCTGGACTGGAACGGCCCGCTGTAGCGGCCGGATGGGGGAAGATGGGGCGCGGAATTCCGATGGTTTCGAATAAATAGTCGAACAAATATCGATCAGGCGATCTAGTCGTACTATTTGTTCGGTTATTCAGAACCACTCGATCGAGTGATTGCGGTCATCCCCGAACGGGCCCACCATGAAGCTGCAACACGAATGTGCAAGGCGACACTTCATCGGGCATGTGAAGGGCTCTCCTATGTCGACCGAAACCAACGCCGGTATTCCTGCGCCGGGCGCGCAGCCGGAGATCCGGCAGCAGCAGTCCCTGAGCACGGCGGGCGCGCGGAACCTCGCCACGACCACCAAGTCCGCGCCCCAGATGCAGGGCATCAGCCCGCGCTGGCTGCTCAGGATGCTGCCCTGGGTGCAGGTCTCCGGCGGCACGTACCGGGTCAACCGCCGCCTGCGCCACAAGGTCGGCCGCGGCCGGGTGAGCTTCGTCAAGACCGGTTCCGAGGTGCGGATCGTCCCGCAGACGCTGGCCGAGGTGCCGGTGCTGCGCGGTTACCAGGACGAGGCCGTGCTGGAGGAACTGGCCGGCCGCTTCGTGCAGCGGCAGTTCGACGCGGGGGACGTCCTGGTCACCGCGGGCACGCCGATCAGCGAGGTCTTCCTGATCGCGCACGGCAAGCTGGAGCGGCTCGGCACCGGCAAGTACGGCGAGGAGACGGTGGTCGGCACCCTGGCCGACGGCGACCACCTGGGCGACGAGGCGCTCCAGGAGGAGGACGGCAGCTGGCCGTACACCGTCCGCGCCGCCACCGCCGGCACCGTGATGACCCTCGCCTGGCCCTCCTTCCAGGAGCTGCACGACCGCTCCGAGTCGCTGCAGCTGCAGATCATGGAGTACCTGAACGGCTTCCAGCAGGCGCAGAACAAGCACGGCGAGGCCGCGATCGACCTCTCCGCCGGTCACGAGGGCGAGTACGAGCTGCCCGGCGCCTTCGTGGACTACGAGCTCAAGCCACGCGAGTACGAGCTCAGCGTCGCGCAGACCATCCTCAAGGTGCACACCCGGGTCGCCGACCTCTACAACAAGCCGATGAACCAGACCGAGCACCAGCTCCGGCTGACCATCGAGGCCCTGCGCGAGCGCCAGGAGCACGAGCTCATCAACAACCCCGAGTTCGGCCTGCTGGAGAGCGCCGAGTACGACCAGCGGATCCAGACCCACTCCGGCCCGCCCACCCCGGACGACATGGACGAGCTGCTCAGCCGCCGCCGCAGCACCAGGATGTTCCTGGCCCACCCCAAGGCCATCGCCGCCTTCGGCCGGGAGTGCAACAAGCGCGGCCTCTACCCGGGCACCGTCGAGGTCGAGGGCAAGCACGTCAGCGCCTGGCGCGGAGTGCCGATCTTCCCGTGCAACAAGATCCCGGTCGTCGGCGGGCACACCAGCTCGATCATCGCGATGCGCATCGGCGAGGACAACCAGGGCGTCATCGGTCTGCACCAGACCGGAATTCCGGACGAATACCAGCCGGGCCTTTCGGTGCGGTTCATGGGAATCGACGAGAAGGCCATCATCTCCTACCTGGTGAGCGCCTACTACTCGGCCGCGATCCTGGTTCCGGACGCCATCGGCGTGCTGGAGAACGTGGACGTCGCCCAGCGCTGACGACAGCCGCCGGCTCCGGCATCCGAGCCCGATCCGCGCCGCCCGGCCCTGGCTGGTGTCCCCGGTCGGGCGACCCCGGCCGGGCGGCGCGCCGCGGCGCGTACGGCCACCGGCCCGCCGCCCCGGCGCAATCCGGCCGCCCGACGGGCCGGCCGTCCCACGCACGCGCCCTACAGGGGGAGGAACCCATGACGAGCTCCACGCTGGAGCGGGACCACAAAGAGGGCCACGAGGCGGCCGACATCCTCGCCCGCGCCCGCGGGCTGGTCGACCCGGTGCTGCGGGCCGCCGTCGACTCGCTGCCCGGCACGATGCGCAAGGTGGCCGGCTACCACTTCGGCTGGTGGGAGGCCGACGGCACGCCCTCCGAGGCCCCGTCCGGCAAGGCGATCCGTCCCGCCCTGGTCCTCGCCGCCACCCAGGCCCTCGGCGGCACCCCCGGCACGGCCGTCGCCGCGGCCGCCGCGGTGGAGCTGGTGCACAACTTCACCCTGCTCCACGACGACGTCATCGACCGGGACGACACCCGCCGCCACCGGCCCACCGCCTGGCGGGTGTTCGGCACCACCGAGGCCATCCTGGCCGGCGACGCGATGCACTCCCTCGCGCTGCGGCTGGTCGCCGAGGACGCCCACCCGGCTGCCCGGGGCTCGATCCGCCGGCTGGCCGACTGCGTGGTCGAACTCTGCGAGGGCCAGCAGATCGACTGCGCCTTCGAGCAGCGCAACGACGTCTCGCTCACCGAGTGCCTGGCGATGGCCGAGGCCAAGACCGGCGCCCTGCTCGGCGCCGCCTGCGCGATGGGCGCGCTGTACGGCGGCGGGACGGAGGAGGCCGCGCAGGCGATGGACGGCTTCGGCCGCGAGATCGGCCTGGCCTTCCAGCTGATCGACGACCTGATCGGCATCTGGGGGGACCCAGCGGTCACCGGCAAGCCGGTCGGCGCGGACCTGGTCGCCCGGAAGAAGTCGCTGCCGGTGGTCAAGGCGCTCGGCTCGGGCACCCCCGAGGGCGCCCGGCTCGCCGAGCTGTACGCGCTGGAACGCCCGTTCAGCTCCGAGGAGTTGACGCGCTGCGCGGCCGCCGTCGACGCGGCCGGCGGGCGAGGCTGGGCGCAGGGCGAGTCCTGCGAGCGGATGGCCGCGGCGATGGCGCAGCTGGCCGTGGCCGTACCGGAGCCGTCCGCGGCCGACGAACTGCTGGCCCTCGCCGAGCTGGTGACCCGCCGCACCCACTGAGGCGTGCTCCACCCGGAGTGGGAAGTCGACCCGGCCGACCTCCCACTCCGCCGCGTCACCGGCGGCGCGTCATCCGTGCGCGGCCAACAGCCGCTGCTCCTTGGCCGGTTCGATGCCCTGGGTGAACTGCGACCCCGGCGCACGCTTGCGCCCCTCGGTGTCGGTGTCCTCGGCCGACCCTCGGGTGCGCAGCCACTCCCAGGTGTCCCGCGCGGTCTCCGCGAACGGGCGGCAGCGCAGCCCGGCCGCCCGGGCGCGGCTGCTGTCGACCTGCCAGATGTACGCCCAGTCCGGCAGGTCCGGCGCCCAGAAGGGGAGTTCGAACCAGGGGGTGACCTGGTCCGGCCCCTCGGCGAGCAGCGGCCCGTCGTCGACCCGGACCAGCTCGGTGCCCGCCGCGCCCGCGACCTCCCGGCAGGTCTCCAGCCACTGCCCGAAGGCAAGCTGCCCGGGCGGCGCCGTGGTGAGGAAGCGCCCCGCCGTCCCGGCCGTCAGCAGGTCGAGCCCGAAGGCGGCGAAGTCCCGGACGTCGATCACCTGCATGGTCCGCCCCGGATCGCCGGGGGCGAGCACCCGCCCGCCGCGGGCCATCCGCTCGAGCCACCAGGGCAGCCGGCCGCCGCGCTCGTACGGTCCGATCAGCAGCCCGCTGCTGAGCACCAGGGTGCGCCCGGCGCCGAAGCCCTCCAGCACCGCGCGCTCGCCGCCCGCCTTCAGCTCCCGGCCGAACGGCAGGCCGGGCGGGGCGTCGGCGGGGCAGGGGAGGAGCGGGGAGTCCTCGGTGATCATCCGGGTGGCCCAGTCGGCGTAGGCGTGCACCGAGGAGACGAAGGTGTAGTGGTCGGCCCGCTCGCGCAGCAGCCGGGCGGAGAGCGCGGCCTGGGCGGGCTGCTGGGCGGAGGTGTCGACGACGGCGTCCCAGCGGCGGCCCTCGACCAGCCGGACGAGGTCCTCGGCGCTGTCGCGGTCGCCCCGGACGGCCTCGACCCCGGGCAGGTCGGGGGCGCTGCGGCCGCGGTTGAAGGTGGTGACCTGGTGGCCGCGGGCAAGCGCTTCGGCGGCGTAGGCGCGTCCGAGGAAGGACGAGCCCCCGAGCAGGAGGATCTTCATGCCGCCCAGCTTGTCCCGGCGCCGCCGCCCGCACACCCGGATTAGCGCTGAGCAGAGTGCCGGATCGGCTGGGCCGGAGCAGCCGCGCCGGGCCGGGCGCCGCCCGACGTGCCACCCCACCCCACCCCACTTAGCATCCCAGATGTACCGATCGCTCGATCCATGATCTGATCCGGCGATCCACGATCTGACCCGATCCATGACCTGACCCGGCCTGGGAGAGCGACAGCATGGTCAACCCGGCACTCGTCGATCCGGCCACCATCCGCGCGACCGCGGCCGAGGCCTGGATCCGCGGCCACCCCGTCCTGCGGACCTACCGCACCCTCTACGCCCAGGCCCTGGACGAGGCGGACCCCGGCTACGTCGGCGGGTTCGGCGTGTTCCGGCACGCCGCGCGACCGGCCACCCCCGCCGACACCGACGCCGTCACCCCCGACAACGACACCCTCCCCTCCCACGCCTGGCTCGACCTGCGCGCCGAACCGTGGGTGCTCTCGGTCCCCGCCCAGGACCGCTACCACGTCCTAGCGGTGCACGAACTCGACACCCTGCACGCCGGGTTGATCGGTTCCCGGACCACCGGCCAGGACGCCGGGGACTACCTGGTGGCCGGCCCCGACTGGCACGGCGAGCCCCCGCCCGGCCTCCACGGCGTGATCCGCACCACCACCCGGCTGGTCGGCATCGTCGGCCACACCCGCCTCACCGGCACCACTCCCGCCGACCTCGCCGCACTGAAGGCCGTCCAGGAGCAGTACCGGCTGCGCCCGCTGCACGAGTACGCCGGCACCCCGGCGCCCGCCCCCGCCCCCGAACCGCTCTGGCCGGTCTGGCGCGACGAAGTCCTGGAGGGCGTCGAGTTCCTCACCTTCCTGGACTTCCTGCTCGGCTTCTTCCCGCTGACCGACGAGCTGCCACCCGCCGAGACCGAGCTGCGCGGCCGCCTCACCGACCTCGGCATCGACGGCCGCGGCGAGTTCGAACCCGCCGTCCTCCCGCTGGAGGTCCGCGCCGAGCTCGACCGCGGGATCGCCGACGGCCGCGCCCGGCTGACCCGGGCCCTCGCCGAACTCCGCGACTCCGCAGGCATGTTCGGCACCCGCGAACAGCTCGGCGCGGACTTCCTCCGGCAGGCCGTCGCCGCCGAGCTCGGCCCGTACGGGCTGCCCGCCGAGGAGGTCTGGTACGGCCGTTGGGCGGCGGACAGCGAGGGCCGCCGCCCGCCGAACGCCAGTGACCGCGACCACCTGATCCGCTTCGCCCCGGACGCCCTGCCCCCGGCCCGCTTCTTCTGGTCCGCGACCATGTACGCGCTCCCCGGGCACCGGCTGGTCGACAACACCCTGGACCGCTACTCGGTCGGCGGCGACACCCCCGGCCTGGTCCGCGACCGGGACGGCGGCCTCACCCTCTACGTCCAGCACAAGCGCCCCGCGAACGCCGACCACTCCGCCAACTGGCTGCCCGCCCCGGACGGCCCGTTCGCCGTCGTGCTGCGGATCCACGGCCCGGAGGCGTCCGTCCTGGACGGCCGCTGGCAGCCCCCGCCGCTCACCCCGCGCTGACCAGCCCCGCCCCCCGGGGCCCGACCGACCCGGCCCCGACCGACCCGGCTCCGACCCGATGAAGGACCCCTCCGATGAACCTGCCCGAGCTGGAAGCCCTGGCCGCCGACGCCTACGTCTACGGCTATCCGCTCGTCGCCGGCCTCACCATGGTCGAGCGCTTCGCCAAGGGCGGCCTGGGCACCCTCCCGGCGGCGCCGTTCAACCACTTCAGCCACGCCACCCGGCTGGCCGGCCCGGGCGACCAGTTCGTCTCGGTCAACAACGACACGATCTACTCGATCGCCCAGCTCGACCTCTCCGAGGGCCCGCAGCTGCTGCACGTCCCGGACACCGCCGGCGCCTACTACGTGCTGCAGTTCATCGGCGCCTGGACGGACAACGTCGCCTACCTCGGCAGCCGCGCCACCGGCACCGACGCCCAGACCTGGCTGGTCGTCCCGCCCGACTGGCACGGCACCGCGCCGGACCCGGACCGGGTGATCGAACTGCCCACCACCGTCGGCACCATCGTCGGCCGCTTCGCCTGCAACGGCCCGAGCGACCTGCCCCGGGTCAAGACGCTGCAGGCCGGACTCCTCCTGGAACCGCTGGAGCCCGGCGGCCTGGTCGCCGGACTGCCCGAGCCCGACCCGGACGTCCCCGAGCGGCTGGCCTTCTTCGAGCGCCTGCGGGTGTGGATGCAGGCCTTCCCGCCGGCCACCCCCGACGTCGAGTACCAGCGCCGCTTCGCCCCGCTCGGCCTGCTGGACGACGGCACCTCCCCGTACCGCGCGGCCGCCGCGGAGTGGACCCTCGCACTCGCCAAGGGCCTGGCCGCCGGACGCGAACGGGTCGAGGACGCCACCCGCCCGCCCGAGGAGCACCCGCCCGGCGAGTGGCGCTCCGCGCTCCACCTCTTCGACTACAACCTCGACCACCTGGGCCCCGGCACCCTGGACGACCCCGAGTGGCGCATCCCCGACCGCCGCGCCGCCTACCTCAGCCGCGCCGCCGCCGCCCGCGCCGGCCTCTGGGGCAACCACGCCTACGAGGCCTCGTACGCGGTGACCTACGACGACTCCGACGGCCGCCCGCTCACCGGTGCCAACAGCTACACCCTCCGCTTCGAACAGCCCCCGCCGGCCGAGGCCTTCTGGTCCGTCACCATGTACTCGGTGCCCGACTACTACCTGGTCGAGAACCCCATCAACCGCTACTCCATCGGCGACCGCACCCGCGGCCTGGTCTACGCCCCGGACGGCTCGCTGACCCTCACCCTCCAACACGACCAGCCCGACGACCCCACCGCCGCCGCCAACTGGCTGCCCACTCCCCTCGGCGAATTCCGCCCGATCATCCGCCTCTACCGCCCCAAGCCGTCCGTACTGGACGGCACCTACCAGATCCCCCCGATCCACCGCACCTGACGCCCCGGCCGCCCCGAGCCGCCGCCCCCGGCCGACCGCCGGGGCCCTCCTCGAGCCCGTGAGTGCCCTTCCGCGTGCCACCTCCGTCGCCCACCCGTCGGGCGCACGGCGGCAGTCGGGCCCTCCTACCGCCCTGGCGCCGTCCCCCGGCCGGTCGGCGGGGACATCTCGACCCGGAGCCCGCGCGCGCCCTTCCACGCGCCACCGAAGTCGCCCACCCACCGGGCGCGCAGCGGAAGTCGGGCCCTCCTACCGCCCCGGCGCCGACGCCGCACCCGTCGGGCGCGGGGAGGTGCTGCCCGTCGGAGTCGCCGAGGGCGTCGCCGTGCCGGTCGGTGATCCGGAGGGTGACGGCGCCCCCGACCCCGTCGGCGACGGCGTGCCCGTCCGGCTCGGCGTCGAGGTCGGCGTAGCCGTAGCCGTAGCCGAGGCCGTCGGCCCCCCGGTCGGTGCCGGCGAGGGTCCCGGCGAGGGCTCCGCCGAGGAGGACGCGGACCCGCCCCGGCTCGCAGGTCCGCCCTCCAGGGCGACCACCGCCTGCGAGGGCGGCAGTGCGATCCGGGCGGTCCAGTGGGTGGTGGGCGCGAGGTCCTCGTCCACGGTGACGATCACGGTGATCCGCTGCCCGGGTGCCAGCGTTCCCGAGTCACGGCTGAGGCGGAGCCAGCCGGCGCCCGTCGCGGCGCGCCAACGGATCTCCGTGGTACCGGAGTTGGTGAGGGTGAGCACCGTGCGGCTGCCGTACTCCGCGGCCTCGACGGTGAGTAGCCCGGCCGGAGCCGGGTCGGCCGCACCGGAGGCGGGGGCCCGTTCGACCGCGGGGGCCGGGGCGGCGACCAGGGCCGGGCTGCCGAGCGGGGTCGCGCCCCGGCCCGGTACCGGGACCGCCGGTCCCTGGAAGGTCAGCCGCGGAAAACCGGGAAGCAACGTTTCTGCATCCACGCCACCGACGCCGCCCGCACCCTCGGCCCCCGTACCCGCCAGCTCCAGCCCCGGCTTCCCCGCGCCCGCATCCGCCCCGGCCCCCGCCGCCCACGATCGCGACGGCTGCTGCCCGGAGTCCCGCCCGGCCTCGTCCACCCGCACCGCCGAGACCGAGGCCGCCGACCCCGCCCCAGCACCGCCCCGGTGCCCGGCCCACAGCGCGACCACCGGCGCCGCCAGGACGGCCGCGAGCACCCCGGTGGTCACCACCCGCCGCCGGACCGCCAGCCCCCGGCCCGCGTCGGGCGCCCGGTGCCGGGGGAAGCCGCCGTGGTCGAACCGCAGCCCGGGCTCGGCCGCCACCGCCCCCCGTCGCCCCGCCACCCCCACCGACGACGTCACCCCGCCCACCGAGGCGGAAACCCCGCCCACCGAGGGCGGTGCCGTCAGCAGCGGCAGCCCCGACAGCCCCGCCGCGCCCTCCGCCGCCTCCCCGGCGGACACCCGCTCCGCCGTCCCCCGGCAGGTCGGGCAGTCCAGCACGTGCTGCACCAGCTCCCGCCGCAGCGCCGGGCCGAGCACCCAGTCCCGCCAGGACTCCGCCCCGGCCCCGCCCAGCCGGTCCAGCTCGGGGCAGCTGCCCACCCCGAGCACCAGCAGCGCCGCCCTGGTCCGGGCCACCTCGGCCTCGGCGGCGCCGAGCAGCTCGCGGGTCCGCTCGAACGGCAGGCCGAGGACGGCCGCCACCTCCAGCGGGGTCAGCCGGTGCCGGGCGGACAGCTCGAGCGCCTCGCGCTGCTCCGGGTCCGTACCGGCAGCCTCCGGCCAGGCCAGCGAGGCCAGCTCACGTCGCCGCCGGACCGCCTCGGCCTCGCTCAGCCCCGCCCCGGACTCCGCCCCGGGGGCGACCCCCGCCCGGCCAGTCGCCCGACCCGACCCACCCGCCCCGTCCGTCAGCCGCCGCAGGCAGCAGTACCGGGCCAGCGAGAACAGCCAGGCCCGCACCAGCCCGGGTTCGGCCAGCCGGGCGCCGTGCCGCCGGGCCAGTTCGCGGACCTCGCGCAGGGCGTCGGCGGCCGCGTCGTGTTCGCACAGCACCGAGAGGCAGTAGGTGAACAGGCCGTCCACCTGCCGGTCGTACGCCGCGAGTACGGCGTCCGGCGCCCCGACGGGCCCAACAGTTCGCGTTGTCACCCGTCCGACGGTAGGGACAACGGGCCGCCCGCCCCCGCCAATCGCCGGGTCTGTACTTCTTTCGGGTAACAACATCGCCCATGTGTGTGGACGCGCGGCGCGTCCGGTCGCGGACCACGGCTGTCACACCCAGGCACTACCGTGGGCCGCATGCCTCCGCGTTCCAAGACCACCGCCAAGCCGCGCCCGGCCTACCGCTGCACCGAGTGCGGCAACCAGCTGCCCAAGTGGGTCGGCCGCTGCCCGGAGTGCAATGCCTGGGGCACGGTCGAGGAGTACGGCGCGGTGCCGATCCGCACCACCGCCGCCGGCCCGGTCAGCGCGCCGGCCCGCCCGATCGCCCAGGTGGACGGCCAGGTCGCGACGGCCCGTTCGACGGGCGTGCCGGAGCTGGACCGGGTGCTCGGCGGCGGCCTGGTCCCCGGCGCGGTGGTGCTGCTGGCCGGCGAGCCCGGCGTCGGCAAGTCCACCCTGTTGCTGGACGTCGCCGCCAAGGCGGCCACCGGGCAGCACCGCACGCTCTACGTCACCGGCGAGGAGTCGGCCGGCCAGGTCCGGCTGCGCGCCGACCGGATCAACGCCCTCTCCGAGCACCTCTACCTCGCCGCCGAGCAGGACCTCGGCGCGGTGCTCGGGCACATCGAGGCGGTCAACCCCGGCCTGCTGATCCTGGACTCGGTGCAGACCATCGCCTCCGCCGAGCTGGACGGCGCCCCCGGCGGCCCGGCCCAGGTCCGCGAGGTGGCGGGCGCGCTGATCCGGGCGTCCAAGGAGCGCGGCATGGCCACCCTGCTGGTCGGCCACGTCACCAAGGACGGCCAGATCGCCGGCCCGCGCCTGCTGGAGCACCTGGTGGACGTGGTGCTGAGCTTCGAGGGCGACCGGCACGCGCGGCTGCGGCTCATCCGCGGGGTCAAGAACCGCTACGGCGCCACCGACGAGGTGGGCTGCTTCGAGCTGCACGACGAGGGCATCGTCGGCCTGGCCGATCCCTCCGGCCTCTTCCTGACCAGGCGTGACAAGCCCGTCCCGGGCACCTGCCTCACCGTCACCCTGGAGGGCAAGCGCCCGCTGGTGGCCGAGGTGCAGGCGCTGATGGTGGATTCGCAGATCCCCTCCCCGCGCCGGACGACCTCGGGCCTGGAATCGCCCCGGATCGCGATGATCCTGGCCGTGGTCGAGCGGCACGGCGGGGTGAAGCTCGGCAAGCAGGACATCTACACCGCGACGGTCGGCGGAGTGAAGCTGACCGAGCCCTCGGCGGACCTCGCGGTCGCGCTCGCGGTGGCCAGCTCCTCCACCGACACCCCGCTGCCCAGCAACCTGGTGGCGATCGGCGAGGTCGGCCTGGCGGGCGAGGTGCGGCGGGTGACGGGTGTGCAGCGCCGGCTCGCCGAGGCGCACCGGCTGGGCTTCACCCACGCCCTGGTCCCGCCGGACCCGGGCAAGGTGCCGCCGGGCATGAAGGTGGTCGAGGTGGCCGACATCGGCGAGGCGCTGCGGGCCATCCCGGGCCGTCGCCGGGCCCCGGCCAAGCCGCGCGGCGAGGGGCGTGGTGAGGTCCCGTCGGCCCCGCCGGCGCCCCGCGCGGCGAAGGTCCCGGCGTACCCGGAGGAGCTGATGGACGGCTGGGAGCCGCTCGACTCCGACGAACTGCGCTGACCCAAGCCCTGCCGAAGCCGCACGCAGTTAGACTCTCCCCAGTCTCATTGGCCAGAAGGCAGTACCGAGCGGTACTGAGCGACAGAGCAACAGACCGCGGACCGGCGCACGGCGCGAGGCGCGCGGCACGGGGTCGACCGGAGGAGTCACGTGGCAGCCAGCGACCGGGGGGCGGACAAGGCCTCCCGTGAGGAGGCCCTGCTGCGGGCCTCCCTCACCGCCATCGCGCCCGGTACCGCGCTTCGTGACGGCCTGGAACGGGTCCTGCGGGCCAACACCGGCGGCCTGATCGTGCTGGGCTTCGACAAGACCGTCGAGTCCCTGTGCACCGGCGGCTTCGTGCTGGACGTCGAGTTCAGCGCGACCCGGCTGCGCGAGCTGTGCAAGCTCGACGGGGCGGTGGTGCTGGACAAGGACATCACCAAGATCGTCCGGGCCGGTGTCCACCTGATGCCGGACTCCACCATCCCCACCGACGAGACCGGCACCCGGCACCGCACCGCCGAGCGGGTCAACCGGCAGACCGGCTACCCGGTGGTCGCGGTCTCGCACTCGATGCGGCTGATCGCCATGTACGTCAACGGCACCCGCCGGGTGCTGGAGGACTCCACCACCGTCCTGTCCCGCGCCAACCAGGCGCTGGCCACCCTGGAGCGCTACAAGCTGCGCCTGGACGAGGTGGCCGGCACGCTCTCCGCGCTGGAGATCGAGGACCTGGTGACGGTCCGGGACGTCACCGCCGTGGCCCAGCGCCTGGAGATGGTCCGGCTGATCGCCACCGAGATCGCCGGCTACGTGCTGGAGCTCGGCATC
Organism: Kitasatospora sp. NPDC001683; assembly: GCF_053596495.1. Lineage (NCBI taxonomy): Bacteria > Bacillati > Actinomycetota > Actinomycetes > Kitasatosporales > Streptomycetaceae > Kitasatospora > Kitasatospora sp. NPDC001683. The sequence goes on along the minus strand of NZ_JBSFGK010000042.1, from coordinate 46,450 downwards.
GACGGCCGCCTGCTCTCGCTCCAGCTGGACGAGCTGATCGCGGGCGTGGAGCCGGAACGCGAACTGGTCGCCCGGGACTACTTCCCGGAGCGCGCCGCCAAGAAGGGCCGGACGGTCACCGAGGTGCTGGCCGACCTGGAGGCGCTCACCCACGCCGAGCTGCTGGACCTGCAGACGGTCGCCAAGGCGCTCGGCTACTCCGGCTCGCCGGAGTCCCTGGACGCCGCCGTCTCCCCGCGCGGCTACCGCCTGCTGGCGAAGATCCCGCGCCTGCCCAACACGGTGATAGAGCGCCTGGTCGAGCACTTCGGCGGTCTGCAGAAGCTGCTCGCCGCCAGCATCGACGACCTGCAGACGGTCGAGGGCGTCGGCGAGACCCGCGCCCGCTCGGTCCGCGAGGGCCTGTCCCGCCTTGCCGAATCGTCCATCCTGGAGCGCTACGTCTGACCCGACGCGCGACAGACCACGGACGGCCCCCGGGGCTGCGGAATCCGTCGGGGGCGCTTCCCCGGGGTCGTCCCGCGTTCCGGCCCGATCGCGACGCACAACGCCGGAGCCCCCGACCACACCACGGTCGGGGGCTCCGCGCGGAACTGACGTGCGCTCAGTTGTCCAGCCGGATCGAGGTCCGTGCCGACACCTTGTCGCCGGAGAGCCCGGTGAGCTCCGCGAGCACCACGTACGTGCCGTTCGCCGGTGCCGTCTGGTCGGCGGTGGCGCACTGCGGCTTGCTGCGGCTGCGGTCCCAGGTGAAGGTCTCGGTCTGGCTGCCGTTCGCCGGGATCTGCACCCAGATGCTGCCCTTGTCGGGCGGGCAGTCGCCGGAGGACCAGACCCGGTCGTTGTTGGTGCCGCTGCTGACCGTGATCACCGAGGCGGTGCGGCCCAGGTCCACCCGGCAGTTGGCGCCGGAGGAGTTCTTGACCGTCAGGGCCAGCTTCGGCTTGTCCTTGGGCTGGTACGAGTTCTGGGTGCCCGCCAGCTCCAGGGCGACCTGCGAGGAGGAGCAGACCGGAAGTGCCATCACCTCGGGGGTGTTCACCGCCGGAGTGCCGCCCGAGCCGCCGGTCCCGCCCGCCGGCGCCGGGTTGCCGCCACCGGTCCCACCTGCGCCACCGGCACCACCAGCGCCGCCGGCACCACCGCCGGTGCCGCCTCCGCTGAGGCCGACCTCGCTGCCGCCGCCGCTGACCACCGGCCCGCTGCCGGTGCCGCCGGTGGCGGGGTGCGCCGCGGGGCCGCTCGGCGAGGCGCCGGGCGTGATCGCCTGAGCGGGCGTCTGGCTCTCGGACTGGGGCGGTGCGGCCTGGGCGGCCTTGCTCGATGATCCGCCGTCACCGCCCCCGCCCTGATCGGTCATCAGCCAGGCGATCAGGGCGACGACCGCCGCGACGGCGACGAGCACGACGACGCGCCGACGCCAGTAGATCGAGGCCGGCAGCGGTCCCACGGGTTGACGCAGAGAGGGCACGATCAAACTCTACGAGACTGTGTGTGGCGATTGACTCACCAACACCGCACAGTCGCCCCTTCTTTCACATGATCCGCCATTTGATCCGTTCGAGGGAGCTGCTGAACCCGGACTTCCGGGCCATTTCGCCCCAACCGGAACACAATCCTCCACTTCGGCCGCGTCCACCGGCCGTGGGAGGATCGAAGGGCCATGACTGCCATCACCCTCACCGAAGCCCCCGCGCTGCCGATGCCCCTGCCGCTGCTGCACTCGACCGTCATCGACTGGTACGAGGCCAGCAAGCGCGACCTGCCCTGGCGGACCCCGGACGCGACGCCCTGGGCGGTCATGGTGAGCGAGTTCATGCTCCAGCAGACCCCGGTGAAGCGGGTGCTGCCCGCCTGGCGGGCCTGGCTCACCCGCTGGCCCGCCCCCGCCGACCTCGCCGCCGAGGCGCCCGGCGAGGCGGTCCGGATGTGGGGCCGGCTGGGCTACCCGCGCCGCGCGCTGCGGCTGCACGCGGCCGCCGTGGCGATCACCGAGGAGCACGGCGGCGAGGTCCCGGACGACCACGCCACGCTGCTCTCGCTGCCCGGGGTGGGGGAGTACACCGCCGCCGCGGTCGCCTCCTTCGCCTTCCGCCAGCGGCACGTGGTGCTGGACACCAACGTCCGCCGGGTCTTCGCCCGCGCCGTGACCGGCGTCGAGTACCCGGCCACCGCCACCACCGCCGCCGAGCGCCGCACCGCGACCGCGCTGCTGCCCGAGGACGCCGGGACGGCCGCCACCTGGGCGGTCGGCGTGATGGAGCTGGGCGCGCTGGTCTGCACCGCCCGCGGCCCGGAGTGCGGGGACTGCCCGCTGTTCACCGCCTGTGCCTGGCAGCGGGCCGGCCGCCCGCCGTACGAGGGCCCGGCCCGGCGCGGTCAGACCTACGAGGGGACGGACCGGCAGGTGCGCGGCAAGCTGCTCGCGGTGCTGCGCGAGGCGCACGGCACGGTGCCGCAGGCCCGGCTGGACGCCGTCTGGCCGGACGCGGTGCAGCGTGCCCGGGCCCTGGACGGCCTGGTCGCCGACGGCCTGGTCGAACCGGTCGAGCAGGGCGTCTACCGACTGCCCCAGTAGGCCGCGCGAACACGACGACGGCGCCCCCGGAAGGCCCGAAGCCTCCCGGGGGCGCCGTGCGTGGCAGGACCGTCAGACCGCCGCCGCCTCCAGCGAGGCCTCGGCCGGCTGCTCGCCCTTGCCGGCGCCGCGCAGCGGCACCTCGCGCAGGAACACCGCGGCGGCGATGGCGATCACGGCCACCCCGGCGGCCCACAGGAAGACGGTGTGGATGCCGTTGGACACCGCGTGGTGGTAGGCGTCCTGGATGCCCGGGTCCAGCTGGCGCAGGGCGGCCGGGCTCATCTGGCCCGGGTCCTTCATGCCGCCCGGCGGCATCTTCCCGGCCGTCAGCTCGCCCATGGTGTCCTTCACCCGGTTGTTGAACAGCGCGCCGAACAGCGCGACACCGAAGGAACCGCCGATGGTGCGGAACAGGGTGGCGGTGGAGCTGGCCACGCCCATGTCCTTGAGCTCGACGCTGTTCTGCGCGACCAGCATGGTGATCTGCATCAGGAAGCCCATGCCGGCGCCGAGCACGACCATCCAGCAGGCCGAGGTGAAGCTGCTGGTCTCGGTGCCCATGGTGGAGAGCAGGACCAGGCCGCCGGCCATCACGATGGTGCCGATGATCGGGAAGATCCGGTACTTGCCGGTCTTGGTGACGGCCTGGCCGACCACCAGCGACACGACCAGCATGCCGAACATCATCGGCATCAGCAGCAGGCCGGAGTTGGTCGCCGAGGCGCCCTGGACTATCTGCTGGTAGAGCGGGAGGAAGACGGTCGAGCCGAACATCACGAAGCCGACGATGAAGCCGATGATCGAGACCAGCGTGAAGTTCAGGTTCCGGAACAGGCTCAGCGGCAGCATCGGCTCCTGGGCCCGCTGCTCGACGTAGCAGAACGCGATCAGCGAGGCGATGGCGAGCGCCGCCAGGCCGAGGATCTCCTTGGAGCCCCAGGCGTACTGCTGGCCGCCCCAGGTGGTGATCAGCACGAGCGAGGTGATGCCGACGGTGAGCAGCACGGCGCCCGGGTAGTCGATCCGGGCGTTGTTGCGGACCTTCGGCAGCTTCAGGGTGACGATGACCACGGCGAGCGCGATCACGCCGAGCGGCAGGTTGATGTAGAAGGTCCAGTGCCAGCTCAGGTGGTCCGTGATGAAACCGCCGACCAGCGGGCCGCCGATGGTGGCGAGGGCCATCACGGCGGCGAACATGCCCTGGTACTTGCCGCGGTCGCGCGGCGGGACGAGCGCGCCCATGATCGACATGACGCCGACCATCAGACCGCCGGCGCCCAGGCCCTGCAGGGCGCGGAAGCCGATCAGCTCGTTCATGTTCTGCGACAGGCCGGACAGCGCCGAGCCCACCAGGAAGATCACGATCGAGGTCAGGAAGCTGCCCTTGCGGCCGTACAGGTCGCCGAGCTTGCCCCAGATCGGGGTGGAGGCGGCCATGGCCAGGGTGTACGCGGTGACGACCCAGGACAGGTGCTCGGCGCCGCCGAGGTCACCGACGATGGTCGGCATCGCGGTGCCGACGATCAGGTTGTCGAGCATGGCCAGCAGCATCGTGACGACCAAGCCGACCATCACGAGGCGGATCTCGCGGGGTGACCGCGGCTGTTCCTCCTCGGCCGTCTTGTCCTCCGGTACCGGGCCGGCGGTCTTGGACTGTGACATGGGGTGGGTCTCCCGGAGGTGTTCGGACGAGCGTCGCGCCGGGTGGCGGCTCACTTACTTGTCGCCCGGCTAGTTTATCGATCGTCGGCACGGTAAGTTGTTTCCTAGCCGGTCGTCAAGCCAGTTTTCATGCCGGCCCCCTGGGCAGGGAGAATGGGGCCCGGGGCGGACGCCACCCTGGAGTCCGCAGCAGTCACCGACGCAGTCATGAGGCAGGCCATGGGCACTCCGCACAGCCCCCGCAGCGACACCCGGGCTCGCATCATCGAGGTGTCGTTGGAGCTCTTCTCGGAGCAGGGCTACGAGCAGACCTCACTGCGCGAGATCGCCGACCGACTGGGCGTCACCAAGGCCGCGCTCTACTACCACTTCAAGACCAAGGACGACATCGTCCTGGGCATCGTCGAGCGGATGTCCGCACCGATCGACGAGACCATCGCGTGGGGCCGCGAGCAGGACTGGAGCCCGCAGACGCGCGACGAGCTGATCCGCCGCTTCGCGGACGGGATGGCCGAGCGGGCCCCGCTGCTGCGCTTCTTCCACGAGAACCAGCCCGCGCTCCGGGAGTCCCCGGCCGGACTGGCCTTCAAGGAGCGGATCATCACCATGATGCAGCTGGTCCACGGGCCGGAGGCGAGCTTCCAGGACCGGCTGCGCGCCGCGATGACGCTGTTCACCATCCACTCGTCGATGTTCCTGCTCCAGCAGGACGGCAAGGACCCCGTCCCCGCCGAGAACGTGTGGGGCGAGAAGGTGCCGGTGGCCGACTTGGACGAGGCGCTGGAGGCCGCCCGCACGGTCGCGCTGGAGATCGGCGGCCGGATCAGCCACCCGGCCCGGACGGCCGGCTGAGCGGCTGGGCCCTGTCCGGCCTGGAACGCCGGGTGAGCTCGGCCCCCCGGTGACCGGGTCCGGCCGTCGGCAGGGCGCCGCGAAAGCGTCCGGCCCGCCCCCGCGCGAGTGCGGGGGCGGGCCGGACGTGGAGACTTCAGTGCCGTGCGATCACGGCCCGATCGTCAGGACGATCAGTTGTCGACCGGGCGGACCCGGATCCAGGTCTCCAGGTAGTTCGCGGACTCGTTCTCGACCTCGATGCTGGTGCCGGTCTTCGGCACGTCGACACCCGCGTACGGGTTGTCCTTCGACCACCAGGACTTCAGGTCGGAGAACTCGTCGACGCCCTTGGACTTCGGGATGACCGTCTCGACGTCCGCCTTGTGCAGGGTCAGCGCCGGGACGCGACGCGAGCCGAAGGTGGAGTCAAAGCCCTGCATGCGCGGACGCATCAGGGTGCCGTCCGACCACTTCATCGGAGTCGGGTGCGAGTCGACCGGCAGGACCAGGCCGTGGCCCGGGTGGGCGCTGACGTTGTTGTCGGTCTGAGACTCGTCCCAGTACCAGATCAGCAGACCGGGCTGGTAGGAGTAGTGCTCGACCCAGTTGGGCTTGCTGGCGGAGCCGAAGTTGTACGGGCCGGTCTTCAGCGTCTGGTCGAACGACACGTACTGCTTGTTCTCCGCGATGTAGTACTGCGCGTAGTCCTTGGTGTACGAGCCGCCGAAGCGGGTGAAGCCGGCGGCGGTCCAGCCGTTGTCGCCGTTCTCCACGTCGTCGCTGAACACGGTGGCGCCGTCGGCGGTCACCGAGATGTCGTCCACCGCGAAGCCGCGGTAGTGCAGGCCGCCGTCGGTGGTGTTGTGGTAGCGGAACTGGATCTTCTTGCCGGCGTAGGCGTCCAGGTTGAAGGACAGGTCGCCCCAGGCGGCGGTGAGGCCGCTGAGGGCCGGGCGGCCGTTCGCCTTGGGGAGCGCGGCGCCGTTCCAGGTGCCGTCCACGACGGTCCAGGTCTTGCCGCCGTCGGTGGAGACCTCGCCGAAGGCGTAGTCGAAGTCCTGCTCCAGCTCGTACCAGGCCTTGGCGTTGATGCTGGCCTTGGTCTTGCCGGTCAGGTCGATGTCCCGGGTCAGCGTGACGTTCAGGTTGTCGGCGCTGCCGCTCCACCACTCGCTGTTGCCCGCGAAGGGCTTGTTGATGTCGGTGGTGATGCTCTTCTTCGGCAGGTCGACGATGAGCGCCTGCGGCAGGTTGGAGTTGTACTCCACCGGGCCGATGTGGTGGGTCGACTCGGTGCCGGCCTTGGCACGGTCGGCCTTGAGCCAGCCGAGCTGGTACTTGCTCCAGGCGTCGAGGTCGTCCGGCATGTCGCCGATGCTGTCCTTGCCCTCGCCGAGCCAGGAACCGGAGGACATCAGCGACCAGAAGCCGACCGAGTTGTCGATGCCCTTGCCGGCGGTGTCGTAGAGGTCCGGCAGACCGAGGTCGTGGCCGTATTCGTGGGCGAAGACGCCGAGGCCGCCGTTCTCCGGCTGCATCGTGTAGTCGCCGATCCAGAAGCCGGTGTTGCCGACCTGGACGCCGCCCAGCTTGTTGCCGTCGGGGCCGGCCTGGCCCGTCAGGTTGCCGTAGACGTAGGAGCGGTGGGCCCACAGGGCCTTGCTGCCCTGCTTGCCGCCACCGGCCGACTTGTCCTCACCGGCGTGCACGATCTGGAAGTGGTCGATGTACCCGTCGGGCTGGTTGAAGTTCCCGTCGTGGTGCGAGCCGTAGCGGTCCCACTGGTCGTACTGGGCCAGGGTCGCCTTGATCTGGGCTTCGGTCTGACCCTTCGCCAGCTGGTCCTTGTACCAGATGTCGACGGCGTCGCGGATCAGGTCCTGGGCGCTGGCGCAGACGTTGGAGCCGCAGTAGTCGGAGCCGTACCGGGCCTCGTTCCACGGCACCCGGACCCAGTCCGAGACCACGCCGTCGACCGAGTAGCGGCCCGAGGACTGCTTCTCGTAGAAGGTCTTCAGCGAGGGCTTGTCCTTGGCGAAGTACAGGTCCTGGTAGTGCTGCTGGTTGTAGTCGGCCTGCCAGGCGGTCGAGTTGTTCGTGGCGCGGTCCGGCGCCGCGATCTCGTTGTGCTTGGGGCCGGGCTCGCCGCCGTACTTGACCTTGCCGTCGGCGGTCTTGGTGGTGCTGTCGACCTGGTCGCCGAAGTCGACCAGGATCGTGAAGATCTTGTCGGTGCGCTCACGGGCGAGCTCGACGTACTTGTCCCTGCCGAGCTTCACGCTGGTGCTGCCGTTGTGCTGCTCGACCTGGGCGGTGCCGTTGAGCAGCTGCTCGGTGGCCGCCTTCTTCTCGGCCTCGACCTTGGCGGTCAGCGGGCCCGGGATGTTGTGCTCGGTGTTGACGGCCTGGACGGCGTCGGCGGGGTCCTTCGGAACCGGTGCCGAGCCGGCCGCGGCGGCGCTGCTCGGGAGCAGGCCCGCGCCGAGCGTGACTATGACCGCCGCCGCGGTGGTGACCGCGGCGGCCCTCCTGGTGGTCTTCAACGTTGTGACGCCCTCCCCGACCGAGCCGACACTTGGCCAAAGCTCGGTAAACCAATATGAAAGACAGGTGGACGTCATTTGACCGAAGCGTTGCTGGAAAAGATAGACCTTGACCCTGACATGGGCACGGCGCTATGCTCGCCGATTTTCCGTCAGCTGACGGTCGGTCGGAGAACCCCGGGCCTGGGCGCTTGGGCGGGGACGCGGAACGCACCGAGCCCCCGGCGCGAACGCCGGGGGCTCGGTGGCTGTGAAGTTGTCTGTTGAGTGTTGCTCTACTTCGTCAGGTCCGGACCGGACGAGGCGACCGCGGCCGGGGTGTCCGCGACGGCCGACTTCTCCTCGCCGCGGAAGGTGAACTTGGCGTCCTTGCCCTCGCCCTCCACGTCGACGACCACGATGTGGCCGGCCCGCAGCTCGCCGAAGAGGATCTTCTCGGAGAGGTGGTCCTCGATCTCGCGCTGGATGGTGCGGCGCAGCGGACGGGCACCCAGGATCGGGTCGTAGCCGCGCTTGGCCAGCAGCTTCTTGGCCTCGACGCTGAGCTCCAGGCCCATGTCCTTGTCCTTGAGCCGCTCGTCCACCTTGGCGATCATCAGGTCGACGATCTGGATGATGTCGTCCTCGGACAGCTGGTGGAACACCACGATGTCGTCGACGCGGTTCAGGAACTCGGGGCGGAAGTGCTGCTTGAGCTCCTCGCCGACCTTCGCCTTCATCCGCTCGTACCCGGTCTGGGTGTCACCCGTGGCCGCGAAGCCCAGGTTGAAGCCCTTGGAGATGTCCCGGGTGCCGAGGTTGGTCGTCATGATGATGACGGTGTTCTTGAAGTCGACCACGCGGCCCTGGGAGTCGGTCAGTCGACCGTCCTCCAGGATCTGCAGCAGCGAGTTGAAGATGTCCGGGTGGGCCTTCTCGACCTCGTCGAAGAGGACGACCGAGAACGGCTTGCGGCGGACCTTCTCGGTCAGCTGGCCGCCCTCCTCGTAGCCCACGTACCCGGGCGGGGAGCCGAACAGCCGGGAGACGGTGTGCTTCTCGGAGAACTCGGACATGTCGAGCGCGATCAGCGCGTCCTCGTCGCCGAAGAGGAACTCGGCGAGCGTCTTGGACAGCTCGGTCTTACCGACGCCGGACGGGCCGGCGAAGATGAACGAACCGCCGGGGCGCTTCGGGTCCTTGAGGCCCGCCCGGGTGCGCCGGATGGCCTGGGAGAGCGCCTTGATGGCGTCCTTCTGGCCGATGACGCGCTTGTGCAGCTCGTCCTCCATGCGCAGCAGCCGGGAGGTCTCCTCCTCGGTCAGCTTGAAGACCGGGATGCCGGTGGCGGTGGCCAGGACCTCGGCGATGAGCTCCTCGTTGACCTCCGCGACGACGTCCATGTCGCCGGCCTTCCACTCCTTCTCGCGCTTGGCCTTGGCCTGCAGGAGCTGCTTCTCGTCGTCGCGCAGGGACGCGGCCTTCTCGAAGTCCTGCGCGTCGATCGCGCTCTCCTTCTCGCGGCGCACGTCGGCGATCTTCTCGTCGAACTCGCGCAGGTCCGGCGGCGCGGTCATCCGGCGGATGCGCATCCGGGAGCCGGCCTCGTCGATCAGGTCGATCGCCTTGTCCGGCAGGAAGCGGTCCGAGATATACCGGTCGGCCAGGGTGGCGGCGGCGACCAGGGCGGCGTCCGTGATGGAGACCCGGTGGTGGGCCTCGTAGCGGTCGCGCAGACCCTTGAGGATCTCGATGGTGTGCGGCAGCGAGGGCTCGGCGACCTGGATCGGCTGGAAGCGGCGCTCCAGCGCGGCGTCCTTCTCCAGGTGCTTGCGGTACTCGTCCAGGGTGGTGGCACCGATGGTCTGCAGCTCGCCGCGGGCCAGCATCGGCTTGAGGATGCTGGCGGCGTCGATGGCGCCCTCGGCGGCGCCCGCGCCGACCAGGGTGTGCAGCTCGTCGATGAACAGGATGATGTCGCCGCGGGTGCGGATCTCCTTGAGCACCTTCTTCAGGCGCTCCTCGAAGTCACCGCGGTAACGCGAGCCGGCCACCAGGGCGCCCAGGTCCAGCGTGTAGAGCTGCTTGTCCTTGAGCGTCTCCGGGACCTCGCCCTTGACGATCGCCTGCGCCAGGCCCTCGACCACGGCGGTCTTGCCGACGCCGGGCTCACCGATCAGGACCGGGTTGTTCTTGGTGCGGCGGGACAGCACCTGCATGACCCGCTCGATCTCCTTCTCGCGCCCGATGACCGGGTCGAGCTTGGCCTCGCGGGCGGCCTGGGTGAGGTTGCGCCCGAACTGGTCCAGGACCAGCGAGGTCGACGGGGTGCCCTCGGCGGGCCCGCCGGCCGTGGCCGACTCCTTGCCGCCGCTGGTCTGGTAGCCGGAGAGCAGCTGGATGACCTGCTGGCGCACCCGGTTGAGGTCGGCACCCAGCTTGACCAGGACCTGGGCGGCGACGCCCTCGCCCTCGCGGATCAGGCCGAGCAGGATGTGCTCGGTGCCGATGTAGTTGTGGCCGAGCTGCAGGGCCTCCCGGAGCGACAGCTCCAGGACCTTCTTCGCCCGGGGGGTGAAGGGAATGTGACCGGACGGGGCCTGCTGGCCCTGGCCGATGATCTCCTCGACCTGCTGGCGCACGGCCTCAAGGGAAATCCCGAGGCTCTCCAGGGCCTTGGCGGCGACGCCCTCGCCCTCGTGGATCAGACCCAGGAGGATGTGCTCGGTGCCGATGTAGTTGTGGTTGAGCATCCGGGCTTCTTCCTGAGCCAGGACGACAACCCGCCGCGCGCGGTCGGTGAACCTCTCGAACATCGTTTATCGCTCCTCAGAGCGGTCGGGCAGTTCGGGGTCCGTCCCCGCCCTGTCCTTCCGCATGCTAGTCCCGCTCAGCGGCGCGGCCCACGGATTCACTCCCCGGTAGAGGAGCGAGATGCTGCGCGACCAGCCGACACCAATCCCAACCTGATGCTGGGAATCGGTGTTCCCACAGGTGGGCCGGATGCACCGGAAACCGCTACGCCATCGGCGAACAAGAGCCGCCGGGGCGGAGCCGGACCCTCTTCGGCCGGTCGAACATGCTGCCCCTGGACGGGTCGAAGAACCGTCCACCCGCATTCATACCCGGTATCGGGGTGCTTCTCGCGCAGTTTCCGCGGTGGCGGTGTTCGCCTGGCGAGAAGTCGGGCCGCGGTGACGGTGGTTCAACGGCGGCCGGGTCGGTCGTACGCCATCCCGGGGTGTCCGCGTTACCGCTTCGCTCCTACAGCGTTGCACAGCTCGTGATTGTTCCGCCGCCCGAGCCCGCCGGGCCGGCCGGTCGCCCCGGACCGGCCCCCGGCTCCACGGTCGGCCGGGTGCGCGCCGCGGGGCGCGGAGGTGTTCCCTCCGCGCCCCGCGCGTGTGTCGTCGGCGCCGTACGCGGCAGCCGGGGCCCCGCATCCGCTCCGGCGGGCGGGCGGCGCCGGGGTCAGGACACGTTGGCCTTGTCGTAGGCCTCGCGGACGGTGCTCGGCACCCGACCGCGGTCGTTGACGTCCATGCCCTGCTCCTTGGCCCACGCGCGGATCTTCGCGGTGTCGGGAGCGCTGCCGGACGGCCGCGCCGCCGCGCCGCGGCCCGGACGGCGGGAGCCGGCGAGCCGGCCGCTCTGCTTGCGGCCCTTCTCCACGTAGGGCGCCAGCAGACCGCGCAGCTTGTCCGCGTTGGCGCTCTTCAGGTCGATCTCGTAGGCAACGCCGTCGAGCGCGAACGTCACCGTCTCGTCCGCCGAACCGCCATCGAGATCGTCTTCAAGAATGACCTGCACCCTCTGTGCCACGGGCTTCCCTTTCCGCTAAACGACCCATTGCCTAAGGAAAGGAAAGCGCCTTTCTCCGGAAAACACAAACCCTTGACCGGCTCGGAGCCGCTCAGAGGTGCAGCAGCATGCGCGAGTTGCCCAGTGTGTTGGGCTTCACCCGCTCGAGGTCAAGGAACTCGGCGACACCTTCATCGTACGAGCGGAGGAGTTCTTCATAGACATCCGTAGCGATCGCCGCCGGGTCTGTCGTACCATCATCGGCTTCCTGAACCTCCCCGATCTCGACGAAACCGTGTTTCGCGAAGAACGGCACCTCGAACGTCAGGCAGAAAATCCGACGGACGCCCAGCCAGCGGGCCGTCTGCACCAGCTTCTCCAACAGCAGGTGCCCGATCCCGAAGCCCCGGCAGGACGGATCGACCGCGAGCGTGCGGACCTCGGCGAGGTCCTCCCACATCACGTGCAGGGCGCCGCAGGCCACCACCGCGCCGTTGTCGTCGCGTTCCGCGACCCAGAACTCCTGGACGGATTCGAACAGTGTGACCGTGGGCTTGTCGAGCAGAATGCCGTCGCGCGAGTAGGCGTCGATGAGCCCGCGTACGGCCCGTACGTCCGTGGTCCGCGCGCGGCGGATGGTGACCTCCATGGCGGGACGTTATCGCGTCGGACCAGGCGCGGTCTCCCCGGTATCCGCTCCGCCGGTATCGGAGCCGCCGCTATCGGGGCCGTCCCCGGCGGAATCCGCGTCGGTCGGATCCGCCGCCGGATCGGACGGGAACAACGCCGCCACCCGCAACGCGTCCCGGAGGGCCTCGCGTTGCTCCGGGGACATCAGGCCGAAGAAGTGCACCAGGGCCGCCGCGGGATTGTCACTGGTGGCCCAGGCGTCGTTCATCAGGGCCGCCGTGTACGCCTCGCGCGAGGAGACCGGTTCATATCGATAGGCCCGGCCGGCCCGCTCGCGGCGCAACCAGCCCTTTCTGTGCAGCTTGTCCAGGACGGTCATCACGGTGGTGTACGCGATTTCGCGTTCCGACTGCAGATCCAGGAGAACCTCGCGAACCGTCACCGGTCGGTTCCACCGCCACACCCGGGTCATGATGGCGTTCTCAAGTTCGCCGAGTTGCCGGACCATAGTGCCGCCAGGATAGGGAGTGAATGGGGCAAATCTTGTGAAGTGCGCCAAACCGGCGCGCCGCCACCCCCGGGAATCGGGAATGGCGGCGCACGGGTCGTTCGGGAGCGGCTGACGGCGTCAGTCGATCAGTCGACGTCTTCCTTGGCCTTCTGGGCCCCGCCCTGGCTGCGGATGATGGCCCGCACCAGGAATCCGAAGCCGATCGCCATGACCAGTGGCGGCACGATCGCGCTGACGTAGTCCATCAGATCACTCCTCCTCGGTCTTCTCCGCCGTCGCGGCGGAAGCCTTCGGCTCCGGCTTCACCAGCGGGAAGAGCACGGTCTCCCGGATGTTCTTGCCGGTCAGCAGCATGATCAGGCGGTCCACGCCGAGGCCGAGGCCACCGGTCGGGGGCATCGCGTACTCCAGGGCGCGCAGGAAGTCCTCGTCCAGCTGCATCGCCTCGACGTCGCCGCCCGCGGCCAGCAGGGACTGGGCGGTGAAGCGGGCGCGCTGCTCGACCGGGTCGATCAGCTCGGAGTAGGCGGTGCCGATCTCGGTGCCGAAGATCACCAGGTCCCACTTCTCGGCCACGCCCGGAACCGAGCGGTGCTGGCGGGTCAGCGGGGAGACCTCGGTCGGGTAGTCCTTGATGAAGGTCGGCCGGACGGCGTTCTCCTCCAGCAGGCGCTCGACCATCTCCAGCACGATCTGGCCGTGGCCCCAGTTCTTCTCGTACGGGATGCCGTGCTCGGTGGCCAGCTTCCGCAGCTCCTCGACCGAGGTCTCCGGGGTGACCTCGACGCCCAGGCGGGCGGAGATGCCCGGGTAGACGCTGACCTCCTCCCACGGCTCGGCCAGGTCGATCTCGTGCTCCACGCCGTGCGCGTCCACGCCCTTGATCACCGTGGTGCCCAGGGCGTCCCGGGCGGCGTTGACGATCGTCTCGCGGATCAGCTCGGCCTGGGTGTCGTAGTCGCCGTAGGCCTCGTACGACTCCAGCGAGGTGAACTCGGGGTTGTGGGTGGCGTCCGCGCCCTCGTTGCGGAAGTTGCGGTTGATCTCGAAGACCTTCTCGGCGCCGCCGACCACCAGCCGCTTGAGGTACAGCTCGGGCGCGATGCGCATGTACAGGTCGATGTCGTACGCGTTGATGTGCGTCTTGAACGGGCGGGCGTTGGCGCCGCCGTGCACCGGCTGCAGCATCGGGGTCTCGACCTCGATGTAGCCGCGGTCCTCGTAGGTGCGGCGGATCGAGCGGACGACCTTGCTGCGCAGGTGCAGGATCTCGCGGGCCTCGGGGTTCACGATCAGGTCGAGGTACCGCTGGCGGACCCGGGCCTCCGGGTCGGTCAGGCCCTTGTGCTTGTCCGGCAGCGGGCGCAGGCACTTGGCGGTGAGCTCCCAGCGGTCCACCATCACCGACAGCTCGCCGCGCTTGGAGGTGATCACCTCACCCTCGACGCCGACCTGGTCACCGAGGTCGATGTCGGACTTCCAGGCCGCCAGCCGCTCGGCGCCCAGCTTGTCCAGGGAGAGCATCACCTGGAGGTCGCCGGTGCCGTCACGCAGGGTGGCGAAGCACAGCTTGCCGCCGGTGCGGGAGAGGATCACCCGGCCGGTGATGCCGGCCCGCTCACCGGTCGCGGTGTCGGGCTCGAGGTCCGGGTGCTTGGCGCGCAGGTCGGCGATGGTGCTGGTGCGGGGGAAGCCGACCGGGTACGGGTCGACACCGGCCGCCCGGAGCCGGTCCAGCTTCTCGCGCCGGACGCGCATCTGCTCGGGAAGGTCGTCGGTCGCGGGAATAAGGCTCTGATCGCTCACCCCACAAGGGTAGCCAGCCGTACGGCGTGCTCCGCGACCGGATGACGCGTGAGGGGAGGCCGTCGGATCGACGGCCTCCCCTCCGGGGGCGGGCGGCGGGTCAGCCGGTGCCGGTGCGCAGTTCGACCTCGTCCGGGGCCTCGTCGGCCGGTTCGGCGGGGTCGGCCGGGTGGGCCGGCGGCTTGGGGCGGCGGCCGAAGATCTCGGCCGGGGTGGGCATCCGGTGCGGGCGGGGCGGGGTCGGCGCGGCGGCGGGCTGCTCCGGGCGGGAGTCCCGGGAGTCGGTGCTGCTCATCGTGGTCCGTCCTCCTACAGGGGTGGGGTGACTGCTCGGGGGTGCGGCGGGGTTCGGTACGGCGACCAGGTGGCGCGGGTGCCCGGCGGTGAGGGCGAGCCGTTCGCGCACGGCCGCCTCGGCCAGCGCGTGGCAGCGCCCGGCCAGCCGGGAGCGGCGGGCCCGTTCGCCGTGGCCGCAGGGCTGGCGGGTCAGCCCGCGCAGCGCGGTGAGGTCCTCGGGCCCGGGCAGGTAGCCGCCGGTCACGGCCTCCTCCAGGCGCTCCAGGTAGCCGGCGGCGCTGCCGGGCAGGGCGGAGCGGTAGCGGCCGAGGTCGGCGAGCAGGAAGGCGCGCAGCCGGCCGCCCTCCTGGACGGCCTCGTCGATCGCCTCGGTCAGACGCAGGGCGTCCTGGACGTCCTCCGCCCACAGTTCGGCGCCCGGCCCGGCGAACGCCGTCCGGTCGGGCCCCTGGAGGTGGACGGGGACAGCGGGGTGCAGGGCTTGGGCGAGGGCTCGGCGCAGCACGCGGACTTCATCGGCGCTGAAGGCCATGCCGCCGCGCGATCCGTGTGGCGTAGGCATGGGCTGACACTACGTGACGAATATCCGATTTGTCGGTAACGTCGCGCGGAATTCCGCACGATCGGCCCGACGGAACCAGGGCCTGTCCGGCCCGGCCGGTCAGCTCGGCCGGTTGCGCTCGTACACCAGGCGCAGGCCGATCAGGGTCAGCCAGGGCTCGTGGACGTCGATGGTGCCGGCCTCGCCGAGGACCAGGGGGGCGAGGCCGCCGGTGGCGATCACCTGGACGTCGTCCGGGTCCTTGGCCAGCTCCCGGGCCATCCGCTCGACCAGGCCGTCGACCTGCCCGGCGAAGCCGTAGAGGATGCCGGACTGCATGCCCTCGACGGTGTTCTTGCCGATCACGTTGCGCGGACGGGCCAGCTCGATCTTGCGCAGCTGGGCGCCGCGGACGCCGAGCGCCTCCACCGAGATCTCGATGCCGGGAGCGATCGCCCCGCCGACGTAGTCGCCGCGGGCGTTGACGGCGTCGAAGGTGGTCGCGGTGCCGAAGTCGACCACGATGCACGGGCCGCCGTACAGGTGATTGGCGGCCAGCGCGTTGACGATCCGGTCCGCGCCGACCTCCTTGGGGTTGTCCATCAGGACGTGCACCCCGGTCTTCACGCCGGGCTCCACGATCACCGCGGGGACGTCGCCGTAGTAGCGGCGGGTCACCTCGCGGAGCTCGTGGAGCACGGCGGGAACGGACGAGCAGATCGCCAGCCCCTCCACCGCGGCCTCCCGGACCGCGGTGTGGTTGCCCATCAACCCCTGCAGCAGCACCGCCAGTTCATCGGCCGTGCGGCGCGGATCGGTGGAGATCCGCCAGTGTTCCACCACTTCCTCGCCGTCGAACAGGCCGAGCGTGGTCTGGGTGTTGCCGACGTCGATGGTGAGGAGCACGGGGACGCTTTCTGCGAGTCGGGACGGGGCAGGGACTGCTCTCGACCTGACGGTCAGGCGCGCAGGTCCAGGCCGATGTCCAGGATCGGCGAGGAGTGGGTCAGCGCGCCCACGGCCAGGTAGTCGACACCAGTCTGGGCGACCTCGCGCGCGCTGGCCAGGGTCAGTCCGCCGGAGGCCTCCAGCTTCGCCCGGCCGGCCACCAGCGCGACGGCCTCCTTCAGCTGCTCGACCGTGAAGTTGTCCAGCAGGATCAGGTCCGCCCCGGCGTCCAGCACCGGCGGGATCTGCTCCAGGGCGTCCACCTCGACCTCGACCGGCAGCTCCGGGTACGCGGCCCGGACGGCCCGGAAGGCCTCGGCCACGCCGCCGGCCGCGACCACGTGGTTGTCCTTCACCAGGGCCGCGTCGGACAGCGCCATCCGGTGGTTGACGCCGCCGCCGCAGCGCACCGCGAACTTCTCCAGCGCGCGCAGGCCCGGGGTGGTCTTGCGGGTGTCCCGGACGACCGCGCCGGTGCCCTCCAGGGCGTCCGCCCAGGCCCGGGTCGCGGTGGCGATGCCGGACAGGTGGCAGAGCAGGTTGAGCGCGCTGCGCTCGGCGGTCAGCAGGTCGCGGGTACGGGAGCGGACCGAGAGCAGCACCTGGCCGGCCTCGACCAGGTCGCCGTCCTCGACGTGCCGCTCGACCTCGAACTCCTCCTCGCACACCAGCGAGACGACGGCCTCGGCGATCCGCAGACCGGCGACCACACCGGCCTGACGGGCGGTGAAGTCGGCGGTCGCGACGGCGTCGGCGGGCACGGTGGCCACCGAGGTGACGTCCTCGCCGCCGGCCAGGTCCTCGGCCAGCGCCAGGGTGGCGATGTCCTCGACCTCGATCGGGTCCAGCCCGGCCTGCTCCAGCAGCTCGGCCAGCTGCGGGTCCAGACCGGTCTCGTAGCCCTCGCCGTCCCCGCAGGCGCAGCCGTCGCCGCAGCCGCCCTGGTCGGCCAGGGGGAGTTCCTCGTGGGAGTGGGTCATGGTTCTACTGCTCCTCAGGGGTGCTGACGGGGTCGCCGGAGGCGGCGAGGGTGGTGATCAGGTGGCGCCGCCAGTGGGCGTCGTCGCGCTCGGGGAAGTCCTCGCGCCAGTGGCAGCCGCGGGTCTCCTCGCGCTGCGCGGCGGCCGCGACCAGGGCGGTGGCGACCAGCAGCAGGTTGGCGGCCTCCCAGGTCTCCACCCGGGGGTCGGCCGGCTTCTCCTCGGCCACGTGCGAGTGGGCCTGCTCGGCGATCAGGGCGAGCCCGGCCGCGGTGTCGGCCATCGAGGCGGCCGAGCGCAGCACGCCCGTGCCGCGCGACATCAGCCGCTGGATCTCGGCCCGCGCCTCGGACGGCGGCAGCGGCACCGGCCGCGCGGTCCGGGCGGCGGCGACGTCGACCGTGCGCTCGGGCAGCTCGCCGGCCGCGTGCCGGCCGGCCAGGTCGGCGGCGATCCGCTCGGCGAAGACCAGGCCCTCCAGCAGCGAGTTCGAGGCCAGCCGGTTGGCGCCGTGCACCCCGGTGCAGGCGACCTCGCCGCAGGCGTACAGGCCCGGGACGCTGGTGCGGCCCCGCGGGTCGGTGCGGACGCCGCCGGAGGCGTAGTGCGCGGCCGGGGCGACCGGGATCGGCGCGGTGACCGGGTCGATGCCGTGCGCGCGGCAGGAGGCGAGGATGGTGGGGAAGCGCTGCTCCCACATCTCGGCGCCGAAGTGCCGGCCGTCCAGGAACATGTGCGGGGCGCCCTGCTCCTGCATCCGCCGGGTGATCGCCTTGGCGACGATGTCGCGCGGGGCCAGCTCGGCCAGCTCGTGCTGCCCCACCATGAAGCGGACGCCGTCCGCGTCCACCAGGTGGGCGCCCTCGCCGCGCACCGCCTCGGAGACCAGTGGCTGCTGGCCCTCGGCCTCCGGGCCGAGCCAGAGGACGGTGGGGTGGAACTGGACGAACTCCAGGTCGGTGACGGCGGCGCCGGCCCGCAGCGCCAGCGCCACGCCGTCGCCGGTGGAGACCGCCGGGTTGGTGGTGGCGGAGAACACCTGGCCCATGCCGCCGGTGGCGAGCACCACCGCGCGGGCCCGGACGGCGCCGACGCCGTCGCGCTGGCCCTCGCCCATCACGTGCAGGGTCAGCCCGGCGGCGTGGCCCTCGGCGTCGGTCAGCAGGTCGAGGACGAGCGCGTGCTCGATCAGCTCGATGCCAGGGTCGGCGTGGACGGCGGCGACCAGTGCGCGCGATATCTCGGCGCCGGTCGCGTCCCCGCCCGCGTGCGCGATCCGGCGGCGGTGGTGCCCGCCCTCGCGGGTCAGCAGGATCTCGCCGTCCTCGCCCCGGTCGAACAGGGCGCCGGTGGCGATCAGCCGGCGGACGGCGTCCGGGCCCTCGGTGACCAGGGTGCGGACGGCCTCCTCGTCACAGAGCCCGGCGCCGGCCACCAGGGTGTCGTCCAGGTGCTGCTCGGGGGTGTCCCCCTCGCCCAGGGCGGCCGCGATGCCGCCCTGGGCCCAGCGGGTCGAGCCCTCGTCCAGCACCGCCTTGGTGACCACCATGGCCCGCAGGCCGGCCTTGCGGACGTTGAGGGCGACGGTGAGACCGGCCACCCCGGAGCCGACCACGACCACGTCGGTGGTGGCGGTCCAACCGGGGGTCGGGGCGGTGAGGCGATGCGTCACGGACATGGCTCAGTGGCTCCTTCAGCGCGTGGCCGCGGTGGCCGCGCCGTCTCCGCCACGGTACGCCTGGTCACCACGGAGCAGTCCGGTGCCCTCCTGGGCCTCGGCCGGGTCCCCGCCGAGGCCGGTGATCCGGTTGTGCTCGTCCACGAAGACGATCTTCGGCTCGTAGCCCTTGGCCTCGGCCGTGTCCATCTGCCCGTAGGCGATGAGTATGACCAGGTCGCCGGGGTGGACCAGGCGGGCGGCGGCGCCGTTGATGCCGATCACGCCGGTGCCGCGCGGGCCGGCGATGGTGTAGGTCTCCAGCCGGGCGCCGTTGTTGATGTCGACGATGTGGACCAGCTCGCCGGGGAGCAGGTCGGCGGCGTCGAGCAGGTCCTCGTCCACCGTGACGGAGCCGACGTAGTGCAGGTCGGCCTGGGTCACGGTGGCCCGGTGGATCTTGGACTTGAGCATGGTGCGGAGCATTGCGGGTCACGCCTCCTGTGAGTGCATGCCTGGGGGAGTACTGACTAGCGGACGATGATGCGGACGTTGTCGATCAGGCGGGTCGAGCCCACCTTCGCGGCGACGGCCAGCACCGCCTCGCCCTGGAAGTCGTCCGCCGCCTCGGTGAAGGCGTGCGGGTCGATCAGGGCGAGGTAGTCAAGGGTGACACCCTCGGCGCCGTCCAGGACGGCCGAGGCGGCCTCGCGCACGGCCTTCGGGCCCTGGGCGGCGACGTCCCGGCCGGCGAACAGGGCCCTGGACAGGGCGAGGGCGTGGCTGCGCTCCTCCTCGGAGAGGTAGCGGTTGCGCGAGGACAGCGCCAGGCCGTCCTCCTCGCGGACGGTCGGCACGCCGACGACCTCGACGTCGAAGTCCAGGTCGGCGACCATCCGCTGGATGACCGCCAGCTGCTGGGCGTCCTTCTCGCCGAAGAAGGCGAAGTCCGGGTCGGTGATGTGCAGCAGCTTGGCGACGACGGTCAGCACGCCGTCGAAGTGGCCCGGCCGGGTGGCGCCCTCGAAACGGTCGCCCATCGGGCCGGCCGCCAGGCGCACCTGCGGCTCGCCGTTCGGGTAGACCTCGTCGACGGACGGCGCGAAGACCACGTCGGCGCCGTTCTCCTCGGCCAGCTTCACATCGTCGTCGAGGGTGCGCGGATAGCGCTCCAGGTCCTCGGACGGACCGAACTGCAGCGGGTTGACGAAGACCGTCACCGCGACCCGGCCCTCCCGGCCGACCTGCTTGCGGGCGGCCCGGATCAGTGCGGCGTGGCCCTCGTGCAGCGCGCCCATGGTCATCACCACGGCGTTGTCCACCGGGCTCTCGTCCGGCCAGAACGCGGCCTCGAAGTCGTCCACGGTGTGGGTGACGACGGCCCGGTGGACCTTCGGCGTCCGCTGGGGCTTGCTTCGCTGGGCCTTGCCCGCCATTCCTGCGCTCCTTCGATCATTCGGCTGCGCGAACGTGCCGCCGCCTTGTTGCGCTCCGTCCCGTGCGGTGACGCACCGGGCAGGGCTTGTCCGTCATGAGGTCGCTTCGGCGACCGAGTAAAGAAGCCCCGGTCCAGGCCGGGGAGGAGTCACGTCTAGCGCTTCTCCTCGTTGAGGTCGAGAGCGTCCAGCACAGCGGCCGCCGAGTCGGTCGACAGGGTCCCGTTCGCCACCGCCCGCTGCGCGGTGGCGCGGGCCATCGCGCGGTAGGCCGCCGGGACGTCCGGGGACACCGTACTGAGCTGCGCCAGGTGGCGCCGTACGGTGCCCGCGTCGCCCCGGGCGACCGGGCCGGTGAGGGCCGCGTCGCCGGAGCGCAGGCTGTTGTCCAGGGCGGCGCCGAGCAGCGGGCCGAGCATCCGGCCGGGCTCGGCGACGCCGGCCGTGCGCAGCAGCTCCATCGCCTGGGCGACCAGGGTGACCAGGTGGTTCGCGCCGTGGGCGAGGGCGGTGTGGTAGAGCGGGCGGACCTCCTCGGGCACCCACTCGGGCTCCCCGCCCATCTCCACCACCAGCGCCTCGGCGACCGGCCGCAGCTCCTCGGGGGCGGTCACGCCGAACGGGCAGCCGGCCAGCCGGGCGAGGTCGACGGAGGTGCCGGTGAAGGTCATCGCCGGGTGCAGGGCCAGCGGCAGCGCCCCGGCCCGGGTGGCGGGCTCCATGATGCCGACACCGTGGGCGCCGGAGGTGTGCACCAGCAACTGGCCGGGGCGGACGGCGCCGGTGGCGGCCAGGCCGGACACCAGGTCGGCCAGCGCGTCGTCCGGGACGGTCAGCAGGACCAGGTCGGCGGCGGCCATGACCTGCGGCGGGGTGACGATCCGCACGCCCGGCAGCAGCGCGTCGGCGCGGCGCCGGGAGGCGGCGGACACCCCGGAGGCGGCGACCACTGTGTGCCCGGCGAGCTGCAGCGCGGCGCCCAGCGCCGGGCCGACCCGGCCGGTGCCGACCACGCCGACGGCGAGCCGGGCCGGGCGGTTGCCGGGGTCGCTGGGATCAGCGAAGGCCTGGTCGCCGAGCGGGGCGAACTCACCGAAGCCGGCGAAGTCGGACGAACCCATGTCCACCCTTGTCCTGAATGACCGTTCCGGTCCACCTGCGGGTACCGGACGTACCGCCCCAGTGTACGGAAGTGTCAGTCCGCCGCCCCGGCCCGGATCAGGCCGGCCTCGTACGCCAGCACCACGGCCTGGACCCGGTCGCGCAGCCCCAGCTTGGCCAGGATCCGGCCGACGTGGGTCTTCACGGTGGCCTCGGAGAGCACCAGCCGGGCCGCGATCTCACCGTTCGACAGCCCCTGGGCGACCAGCAGGAACACCTCCCGCTCGCGCTCGGTCAGCGGGCCGAGGACGTCCGAGCCGGGCGCGCTCTGCGGGGTGGGCAGCACCTCGGCGAAGCGGTCGATCATCCGGCGGGTGGTGGTCGGGGCGACCACCGCGTCCCCGCCGTGCACCGCGCGGATCGCGGCCACCAGCTCGGTCGGCGGGACGTCCTTGAGCAGGAAGCCGCTGGCCCCGGCCTTGAGCGCGGCGAAGGCGTACTCGTCCAGGTCGAAGGTGGTGAGGATGAGCACGTGCGGGGCGTTCGGCAGCGGGCTGCCGTCCCCGGCCAGGCAGATCCGGCGGGTCGCCTGCACCCCGTCCAGGCGCGGCATCCGGACGTCCATCAGGATCACGTCCACCGGCGTGTGCCGCAGCAGGTCCAGGGCCTGCGCGCCGTCGCCCGCCTCGGCGACGATCTCGATGTCGCCCTGCGACTGGAGGATCATCCGGAAGCCGGTGCGCAGCAGCTCCTGGTCGTCGACGAGCATCACGCGGATGGTCAAGGGGGGCTCCTAAGAGGGGGGTTAGTGCGCCGCCTTGAGCGGGAGGACGGCGCGGATCCGGAAGCCGCCGCCGGGGCGGGGGCCCACGTCGAGGCTGCCGCTGACCATGCCGACCCGCTCGCGCATGCCGATCAGGCCGTGGCCCAGACCGTCCGCGCCGCCGGTGGCCAGTTGCTCGTCGGTGCTGCCGCGGCCGTCGTCCTCCACCAGGACGGCCAGCTCGCGTTCGCCGAAGTCGACCGCGACCCGGGCGTGCGCGTCGGGGCCGCCGTGCTTGCGGACGTTGGTCAGCGCCTCCTGGACGATCCGGTAGACCGTCAGCTCGACGCCGCGCGGCAGCTCGCGCGGGTGCCCGGAGGTCGCGTAGTCCACCTGCAGCCCGGCGGTGCGGACCTGCTCCAGGAGGTCCGGCAGCTCTTCGACGCCCGGCTGCGGGACGTACTCCTCGGCGGTGTCGGCGGTGCGCAGCACGCCCAGCAGGCGGCGCATCTCGACCAGGGCCTGCCGTCCGGTGGAGGCGATCGTGCCGAGCGCCTCCTTCGCCTGCTGCGGGGAGTTGTCGAGCACGTAGGCGGCGCCGTCGGCCTGGACGATCATCACCGAGACGTTGTGCGCGACCACGTCGTGCAGCTCGCGGGCGATCCGGGCCCGTTCGGCCGCGACCGCCACCTTGGCCTGGGCGTCCCGCTCGCGTTCCAGCCGGGCCGCGCGGTCCTCCAGCTCGGTCAGGTAGGCGCGGCGCACCCGGGTCAGCCGGCCCCAGGCCCAGCAGAGGATGAACGGGGTGCTCATCAGCACCATGATCAGCACTGCTTCGCCGAGGTTGTACGGGCGGGAGTGCGCCTCGCCGCCCTGCACCGTCGTCTTCAGCGGGTTCATCTGCCAGAACGTCAGCGGCCCGGCGGCCAGCCCGGCGGCCAGGGCCAGCCGGGAGGTCCACTTCTGACCGAAGGCGGCACCGGTGTAGGCGAAGACCAGGTAGGCGATGGCCGAGGCGCCCGGTTCGACGTCGGCGACCACCTGGGCGAGGGCGACGCCGGTGGCGGCGGCGACCGTCACGTCGGGGAAGCGCCGGCGGAAGACCATCAGCAGCGGCAGCAGCACCGCGACCAGGAGCTCGGCGTTGAGGCGCCAGCCGGTGTCGAACTCGTTGTTCGGCAGCAGGCCGAGGAAGAGCACGATCGACGCCCAGGCGGCGTCGACCACCATGGGGTGACGGCGGAGCCAGGCGTTGAGTCGATGCACGTCTCCAGCCTAGGCAGTCGCGCGAGGTGCCCAGGTCCGCCGGTAGGGCGATCCGCCCTACTCCGTAGGTCGGAGACGTCGCCGCTCCGGTTGGGAGGGGGCCCCGGGGGCCCGGTAGCGTCCCGCCCCATGACTTGGATGCGGTGGGCGCCTGCCATGGAACGGGCCCTGTACGACCCGGAGGGCGGCTTCTACCGCAGGCCGGAGGGCCCGGCCGGGCACTTCCGCACCTCGGTGCACGCCTCGCCCCGGTTCGCCCGTGCGGTGGCCCGGCTGCTGCTGGAGGTTGACGAGGCCCTCGGCCGTCCGGAGGAGCTGGCCCTGGTCGACGTCGGGGCCGGGCGCGGGGAACTGCTGACCGGGGTGCTGGCCGAACTGCCCGGCGAGGTGCTGGCGCGGCTGCGCCCGTACGGCGTGGAGATCGCGGAGCGTCCGGCCGGACTGCCGTCCGCAGTCCTGTGGACGGACGAGTTGCCGCGCGGCCTGACCGGGCTGCTGTTCGCCAACGAGTGGCTGGACAACGTGCCGCTGGACGCCGGGGAGGTGGACGGGGACGGGGTGCTGCGCTACGTCGAGGTGGACACCGCGACCGGCCACGAGCGGTTCGGCGAGCCGGTCTCGGCGGCGGACGCGGCCTGGGCCGAGCGCTGGTGGCCGGTCGAGCACCCCGGGGACTTCGTGGAGTTCGGCGCGCCCCGGGACGCCGCCTGGGCGCGGGCCGTGGCCGGGCTGGAGCGCGGTCTGGCCGTCGCCGTCGACTACGGGCACACGGCGCAGCGGCGACCGCTGTTCGGCACCCACGCGGGCTTCCGGGACGGCCGGGAGGTACCCCCGGTGCCGGACGGCTCCTGCGACGTCACCGTGCACGTCGCGCTGGACGCGATCGCGGTGCCCGGTCTCCACAGCCTGTGGACGACCCAGCGCGAGGCCCTGCACGCGCTCGGGGTGAGCGGCGCGCGCCCGTCGCTGGCGCTCGCCTCCACCGACCCGGCGGCGTACCTGCGGGCGCTGAGCGGCGCGGGGGAGGGGGGCGAGCTCACCGACCCGGCCGGACTGGGCAGCTTCGGGTGGGTCCTGCAGGCCGTCCACATGCCGGTACCGGCGAGCTTGGAGCTGCTGCCGGGATGGCAGACTCTGGGGTCATGAGGGAGACCACGGTCGGCATCGGGGCGGGAGCCGAGAACTTCACCGGCGAGGCGGGCACCACCGACATGGTGCTCAACATCGGCCCGCAGCACCCGGCCACGCACGGCGTGCTGCGGCTGCGGCTGCTGCTCGACGGCGAGCGGATCGTCACCGCCGAGCCGGTGATCGGCTACATGCACCGGGGCGCGGAGAAGCTGTTCGAGGCCCGCGACTACCGGCAGATCATCATGCTGGCCAACCGGCACGACTGGCTCTCCGCCTTCTCCAACGAACTCGGCGTGGTGCTCGGCGTCGAGCGGATGCTCGGCATGGAGGTCCCGGAGCGGGCGGTGTGGGTGCGCACCCTGCTCGCCGAGCTCAACCGGGTGCTCAACCACCTGATGTTCCTCGGCTCCTACCCGCTGGAGCTGGGTGGGATCACCCCGATCTTCCACGCCTTCCACGGCCGCGAGGAGCTCCAGCACGTGCTGGAGGAGGCCTCCGGCGGCCGGATGCACTACATGTTCAACCGGGTCGGCGGCCTCAAGGAGGACCTTCCGGCCGGCTGGCTCGGCCGGGTCCGCGCCGCCGTCGCCAAGGTCCGGTCGGAGATGCCGGTCTTCGAGGACCTCGTCCTCGGCAACGACATCTTCCGCGCCCGCACCGCCGGCGTCGGCGTCCTCACCCGGGCCCAGGCCGAGGCGTACGGGGTCAGCGGCCCGATCGCCCGGGCCAGCGGCCTCGACCTCGACCTGCGCCGCGACGAGCCCTACCTCGCGTACGGCTCCGAGGAGCTGCGGCAGGTGCTCACCGTGGTCACCCGCGAGGAGGGCGACTGCCTGGCCCGCTTCGAGTGCCTGCTGGAGCAGACCCTCAACTCGCTGGACCTCGCCGACGCCTGCCTCGACAAGCTCGCCACCCTGCCGCCCGGCCCGGTCAACCAGCGGCTGCCCAAGGTGCTCAAGGCGCCCGAGGGCAGCACCTACGCGTGGACCGAGAACCCGCTCGGGATCAACGGCTACTACCTGGTCTCGCGCGGCGACAAGACGCCGTGGCGGCTCAAGCTGCGCTCGGCGTCCTTCAACAACATCCAGGCGCTGACCGAGCTGCTGCCGGGGACGCTGGTGGCGGACATGGTGGCGATCCTCGGGTCGATGTTCTTCGTGGTCGGCGACATCGACAAGTAGGTCACCCGGCCTTGGGCTTCCTGGCCGGGTCCGCCGGGTGCGGGGCCACCTTGCGGTCGCCCTTGGTGGCGATCCGCTGCTCGCACAGCCGGGCCAGCACGTCGTACGCCTCCTTCCCCATCAGCTCGGTGAGCTCGGGGCGGTAGCTGACGTACACCGGCTCCGCGCCCTGGTGCGCCGCCGGGGCGCCGGTGCACCACCAGTGCAGGTCGTGGCCGCCCGGGCCCCAGCCGCGGCGGTCGTACTCGCCGATCGAGACCTGCAGGTAGCGGGTGTCGTCGGGGCGGTCGATCCAGTCGTAGGTGCGGCGGATCGGCAGCTGCCAGCAGAC
Organism: Kitasatospora sp. NPDC001683; assembly: GCF_053596495.1. Classification (NCBI taxonomy): domain Bacteria; kingdom Bacillati; phylum Actinomycetota; class Actinomycetes; order Kitasatosporales; family Streptomycetaceae; genus Kitasatospora; species Kitasatospora sp. NPDC001683. The sequence continues at coordinate 20,471 of NZ_JBSFGK010000042.1, read as the reverse complement.
GTCCGGCTTGGTCTCCAGCGGTTCCCGGCCCTCCTTGAGGGCGAGCGCGTGCAGGGCGCAGCCGGCGCCGCCGGCGAAGCCGGGGCTGTTCACGAAGATGCAGGCGCCGTTGACCCGGCGGGTCTGGCGGTCGCCGTCCTCGTCCAGCATGGTGATGCCGCCGTCGGCCCTGATCCGGCCCTTGGCGTCGGTGCCCTCGGCGAAGTTCTGCCACAGCTCGGGCGTCAGCCGCGCCGCGTGCTCCAGGACGCGCTTCTCGTCGTCCTCGTCCGAGTAGTGGGCGCCGAGCGTGCAGCAGCCGTCCGACTCGCCGCGGCCCTCGCGGATGCCGTGGCAGCCCTGGCCGAAGACGCAGGACCAGCGGGAGGTCAGCCAGGTGAGGTCGCAGCGGAAGACCTGCTCGTCGTCGGCGGGGTCGGCGAACTCGACCCAGGCGCGCGGGAAGTCGAGCGGGACCTCGTCGCGCGGGATCTCGCGGCGCAGGGTCGGCATCGCGAGGTCGACGGGGGCGGGGGAGGCCTCGGGCTTCGCCTTGGCCTTCTTCTTGGACGTTTCTGCTGGTGCCACCCGGCAAGGGTAGAGCTTCGCGGGGGCGTACGGGCGGGTGGTCGCACCCGGGGCGTGGTGAAGGCGGGGTGAAGAGGTCCGGCGGGCGGTACGGGCGGGGGCGGGCGGGTGCCTAGGATGGGCGGCCAGTCGCTACGGGGAGGTACGGGGATGGCAGGCGGCAGCACCGGGACGTCCGACGGCGGCAGCGGCGGGTTCGTCCTCAAGCCGTGGGAACTGCACGGTGAGGGGCGGGAGTTCGAGAAGCTCGGGCGCGAACTGGGCAAGGCCGTGGGCACCCTGGACAAGGGCCTGGCCGCGCTCGGCACGCCCTGGGGCACCGACCAGCCGGGCAGCGCCTTCGCCGCCGTGTACGGCCCGGCGCACGGCGAGCTCCTCGGCGGGCTGCGGGCGCTGGCCGGTCAGGTCGGGCAGGTCGGCGCCGGGCTGCACGCGATGGCGGAACGGACCACGGACACCGACACCTCGACCGCGGACGGCTTCGGAGGGCAGCCGGACCCCTCGGCCGGCCCGGCCGGGCCCGTCGCCCGGCCGGCGGTGTATTCGGGATCCGGGGCAACCCCGGGGGCGGCACCCGCCGTCCCCCAGGACATGTCGGTCTGAACGGCCCGGCTCGAAGGGGGAGAAGCGCGTGTCCCGGAAACTGCCCGAGGAACTGGTCCCGCTCCTGGCCAGGACCGGCCACCCGTGGCCGCAGGCCGACGAGGAGGCCCTGCGCAAGGCGGCCGCGCACTGGCGGGAGTTCGCCGCCGAGGCCGACCGGATCACCCGCCGCGGCGGGGAGTCCGTCCAACGGGTGGCCGCCGACAACTCCGGCCACGCCGTCGACGCCTTCACCGCGTACTGGCGGACGTACAGCGACGGCGGCAAGGGCCACCTGGTGGACGCGCACACCGCGGTCGGGCTGGTCGCCACCGCCTTCGACGCCGCCGCGCAGGCCGTGGACGGCGGCAAGGCCGAGATCATCGCCACCCTGCAGAACCTGGCCGCCGAGCTCGAGCAGGCCCAGGAGCAGGCCGCCAAGGTCCAGCAGACGGCGGCCGTGGTCGCCACGAGCACCGGGCAGACCGGGCAGGCTGGGCAGACCGGGCAGACCGGGGTCTTCGGCGGGCTGGAGAAGTCCGTCGCCGGCCTCGCGGACGGTGTGAAGAACGCGGCCACGACCCAGGTCGCCGCGGGCGTCGAGGCCGTCGCGGTGGAGACCGCCGCGCTGAAGATCGCCGGGCTGCTCGCCGAACTCGGCCGCGGCATGAAGGACGCCCTGGCCACCGCGCTCAAGGAGCCGGCCGCCGTGGCCCTGCTGCGGCTCGGCACCGCGTCCGGGACGGGCGTCACCGCCGCCTCCTACCGCACCAGGGGCGGCTTCGACCCGCTCGCCGCCGGACTGCCCACCGCCCTCGGCGAGCCCGGGGTGCTCGGGAAGGACGGCACCGGACTGGTCGTGCTCTCCGGGCGGGACGGCAAGCCGCTGGTCGGGGTGCCCGGCCTCAGCGTCAAGCTCGACGACCACGGGCAGCCCGTCCTCGGCCCGGACGGCAAGCCGGTCATCCTGCGCTCCGACGGCACCCCGGTGGCCGATGCCGCCGGGCTGCTCGTGGTCACCGGGTCGGACGGCAAGCCGGTGGTCGGGGTGGCCGACCTGGGCGTCCGGCTGGACGAGCACGGGCAGCCGGTGCTCACCGACCGGCAGGGCAAGGAACTGCACGGGCTGCCGCTCGCCGACCTCACCGACCCCCGCGATGCCAAGGGCGATCCGAAGGCGCCGGGCACGGTGCCGGCGTCGTCCGTGGTGCCGACGGTGGACCCGACGGCCGCTCCCGCCGTGGTCCCGGCCGCGCTCCCCACCGTGGATTCCGCCGTCGTCCCCGTGGGTTCCGCCACTGCCGTCGTGGATCCCTCCGCGGTGCCGTCCGCGGCCCCGGCGGCCGATCCGGTGGTCGCCGCCCCGCCGGCGTCGGGCCCCCCGTACGGCGGCTCGCACCGGGCGGTGGCGGCCGCCGCCGACTGGTCGCCGCCCGGGCGGGACGACGGGCCGTCGGTGCGGGCCGCGGCGGCGCACCAGGGCGGCGGACCGGTGGCGGCGAGTTGGTCGGACGGGGACTACCCGCTCCAGGCGCCCACCCACGGTGGTGGCGGCGGCAGCAGCGCGCCGGTGACCGTACGGACCGACTCGGTGAGCGCCCCGCCCGCGCCCGCCGCCCCGCCGTCCACCGGCGGTCCCGCGTACGGCTCCGGGTACGGCCAGGCGGCCGGCCCGGCGTACGGCTCGGCCCCGGAAGCGCCGTCGGTCGTCCGGCCGGTCGGAGTGGTCGGCGTGCCCGGGCAGTTCGGGACACCGGCCTACTCCGGCGGCTACCCCGGGATCGGCACCGTCGGCCCGGTCGGACCCGGCCCGCTCGCGGCCGGCGGCGTGTCGGCCGGGCCGGGGGCGGCACACGTGGCCGCGCCCTTCGGCAGCGGCATCGGGACGGGCGTGCCCGGCGGCGTCGTGGGCAGCGTCACCGGGACGGGCGGGCCCGGAGCCGGCGCCCCGGCCGTCGGCGCCCCCGTGGCCGGCGGACCCCAGCCCGGTGCCGAGCCCCGGCCGGGCGCGCCCCGCACCCCGGTGGGCACCGCCCCGCACCCGGGCACCGCCCCCGGCCCGGCCGCCCCGCCGCCCGCCCCGGCCGAACCGCCGATCGTCGGCACCACCCCGGTCATCGGCCGGCCCGAGCCGCAGCACGCCGACGGCCGCCGCCGGGACACCGCCGCGGCCCTCGCCGACCCGACCCTCGCCTGGGGCGCCGTCCCGGTCGCCACCGCCCACGCCATGGCCCTCCAACTCGCCCTGCGGGCCCGGCGCGGCCCGCTCACCGACGACCCGGAACTCCGGCTGCGCACCATCGCGGACAGCCGCCCGTACGGCCTGCCCGGCGGACTCGGCCCGGTCGACCCCGAGCACCAGGCCGAACTCGAACGCCGGGTGCCGCGCGACGAGGACGGCCTGCCCGTCCGCCACCCCGACCCGGCCGTCGGCGGCTGGTTCGAGGTGGTCAACGCGGGCGGCCACGGCGAACCCGGACGGGCCAACAACAGCCTGGAGATCGCCCTCTCCGCCGTCGACACCTACACCGGCCGCCCCACCTGCGCGGCCCCGCGCATCCCCACCGAGGGCGACGCCGGCGAACGCGGCGGCCGCGACCGCGCCGAGCGCGAACTCGGCGCCCCCTTCCGCGACCTCGGCGACGGCGGCCAGGCCTTCACCCGCCTCGCCGACGAACTCCGCCGCGCGGGCCACGGCGCCCAGGCCGTCCTGCTCACCCTCGACGCCTACGGGCGCCCCCACGCCTGGAACGCCGTCAACCACCAGGACACCGTCACCTACCTCGACCACCAACTCGCCCGCCGGAGCCCCGCCCCGCTCCACCCCGCCACCCAGGGCCTCTGGGCCATCGCCCTGACCCCGGAGGGCCGGCCCCTCGACCTGGCCGCGGTCGGGTGACTGCGGGGAACCGACCCCGCCAAGGCGCTTCGATCAATCCACTCGAAGGATGCGGGAGACGTAGATCCGCAGCGGCTCCTGCCCCTCGTGCACTGCGTATTCCACCAGGCCGAGATCGCGGCGCAGCGGCGCTGAGTGCATGCCGGGTCGGCCTGGTACCGGCGTGCTCAGGCGGGGGTGGGCGTTCTCGCGGAGGTCGACGAGGAACGCGACGACGGCGGAGAACACGTCGGGTGCCGTGCCAGGGTCCCCGAGGAGTTCCTCCACGGCTGGGGAGAGGGTGATCGGGTTGTCCTCGTCAGGGATCTGGAGGTGGTCGCTCACTGTGCCCCGAGCCGGCGCAGCACCGTGGACGCCGGGACGCCGGGGGCGGTGCCGTCCTGGATGGCGGCATGAATGCGGTCACCCTCCGGGTCGCGGTAGAGATTGGCACGCAGCCACCAGCGGCGCAGGACGCCGCCGATCGTCTCGTCGTCGGCTTCGCCCATCTCCCGGTAGAACTCCATCCGCTGTGCCGGCGGGAGGGCGGCGGCGACGGCGTCCTGGGTGCGGGCAATGGGCTGACGGTCGTCGTGGTGGCCGTGCATGGGTGCTGCGCTCACCATTCCTCCGGAGGTTCTCGTCGGACGGGACCGGTACCAGTGTCCTCCCCCGGCGGACTCCGCTGGTAGCCGGCGGGGGTTGGATGATAGTGAGGTCCGAATCGAGGACGGGGGTGGACGGGTGATCTCGCGGGCGCAGGCGGTCGAGGCGGGGCATCGGTGGATCAACGGGGATCTGCCGCAGGGAGCCGGGGCGGTGCGGCGGGTGTGCGCGCACGAGTTCGAGCTCGGGTGGGTGGTGTGGGCGGAGCCGCCGCGGGTGGAGGTGGATCCGCGCAGCGGCGAGCGGCGGGCGCCCGTGGAGGTGGGGGCCGCGTGTGCCGTGGTGGACCGGGAGAGCGGGCGGTTCACGGTGTGGCCGTCGGTGCCGGTCGAGGAAGTGGTCGGGCTCTACCGGGACTTCGTCGGCGCGGGCGGCTACGACCCGACCAGACCGCCGGCCACCGGCCGGGGCGCCCGGGCCGAGCTGACGTACCGGGACGGCGCCGGCGGGACCCACGCGCTGGCGCTGCGTTCGGCCCCCGGTCTGCCGCACCCGGCGCTGCGCGGCTGGTGGTGGCTGCGGGAGCAGGGCATCCCGGCCGAGGACGTGCTGGCGGTGCGGACCGACCTGCGGCTGAGCGCGCTGCCCGGCGGCTACTGGTCCTACGCGCTGGCGGCCGAACTGCCGCACGCCCGGCTGGACTTCGAGCTGCCGTACGGGCCGCGCTTCGACCACCGGGCCGCCGCCGTACGGGAGTTGCCCGCCCCGCCGGAGGGCCCGGGCCGCAACCGGGTGCCGTTCCCGCGCGCGGTGCCGCCGTCGCCGGGGGAGCCGGACGCGGTGCTGGCGGAGCGGCTGACCCGGCGCTTCGGCCCGGCGGGCGTGCAGCGCTTCGATCGGGCGGACGTGACGCGTGCGGAGCTGCCCGGGGACGCGGCCGCGCTGCTGCTGGCCGCGGGGGTGCCGAAGGCGGTGGACGGGTTCTTCGCGCTGCACCACCCCGGGGTGGAGGCGATCGCCGACGGCTCCCGCCCGGGCACCGTCCTGCCGCCGCTCGCCCCGCACCTCGCCGGGCTCGGCCGCGGCACCCGGGCGGCCGAGCGGGAGCGGCTGGCGCTCGCCGGGCAACTGGTGCTGGGCACGGACGGCTGGGCGCTGATCACCCTGGACGCCGGATCGGGCGCCGTCCGGGCGGTCGACCCCGACTACGCGACGGCCCGCCACTGCAACGCCGACCTGCGGGCCTTCGTCCGCTGCCTGGAGCTGTTCGCCGGCTGGTGGCCCGCACTGCGCGGGCTGGACCCGGCGGCCGCGGGCGCGGCGGTGGACGCCCTGCAGCGGGGCCTGGCGGAGCTGGACGGTGCGGTCTACGGCGATCCGGAGAACTGGTGGGCCGTCATCGTGGAACAGTTGTGGGACGGTCTGCTCTGATCCGACCTCAGACGGCGCTCCCGGGAACCGGACACCGTCACGGAGTTGTCAGAACGATCAGATGACCGCGAACCAGTCGAACCCAGGACCCGAGCGACCCGAACGACCTGCGCGACCCGAGCAGCCTCTTGGAGCCCCTGTGACCGCCGCCCCGCCCCGCACCGCCCGGACGGCCGTCCTCGCCGCGCTCGCGACCCTGGCCGCCGGCTGCGCCGCGGGCGGCGGCCCCGCGCTGCAGGCCCGTTCGGCCGCCGCGACGCCGGTGTGCGGCTCCCCGGTGGTGATCGGCCACCGGGGTGCGCCGTTCAACGCGCCCGAGAACACCATGGCCTCCTTCGAGACCGCGCTCGACCAGGGCGCCGACTGGCTGGAGACCGACGTCCAGACCACCCGGGACGGCGTCCCGGTGCTGATGCACGACCCCACCGTGGACCGCACCACCAACGGCAAGGGCGCCGTCGCCGACCTGACCGCCGCCCAGGTCGCCGCGCTGCGGGTGACCGTCGGCCCCGGCCCGGCCCAGCCCGTCCCGACCCTGGAGGAGCTGCTCCAGCGGCTCTCCGGCAGCAGCGCCACCCTGCTGATGGAGATCAAGTGGCAGCGCGCCGAGGACGTCGCCCGGATCGCCCGGATCGCGGCCGGCAGCAAGGCGCACGTCATCCTCTACTCCTTCTCGGTCGACCACCTGCGCCGGGCCCACGCGGTGGCGCCCGCCCTGCCCGTGGTGCTGATCCAGAGCGGCGGGATCGCCGAGGACCCGGGCGACCTGAAGCTGAACGGGATCGCCCTGGACGCCGGCCTGGCCAGCGCGGCCCGGATCGCCGCCGAGCGCAAGGCCGGACGCGAGGTCTACGTCTGGACGCTGGACGGCGAGGAGTCCTGGCAGCTGATGACCGCCCGGGACGCCGACGGCCTGATCACCGACACCCCGGGCCCGGCCCGCCGCTGGGTGGACGCCAACTGCCGCACCGAACGCCGGTCCGGACAGCGCGGCCACTGAAGAGCGGTCACCGAACGGTCGGGACCGACCCGGACCAGGGCGAATACCGTCACGACCGATCTCCTCGACGTCCGCATCGCGTAGCGTGGAGAGTTATGCGACTCGGTGTGCTCGACGTAGGTTCCAACACGGTCCACTTCCTCGTGGTGGACGCCCATCCGGGTGCCGCCCCCCTGCCGGCCTACTCGCACAAGGCCGAGCTGCGCCTGGCCGAGCTGCTGGACGAGTCCGGCGCGATCAGCGAGGCCGGCATCGAGCGGCTGATCGGGCACGTCGCCTCCTCGCTGCGGGTCGCCGAGGACAAGGGCGTGGTCGACATCCTGCCGTTCGCCACCTCCGCCGTGCGCGAGGCCGCCAACGGCGAGCAGGTGCTGCGCCGGGTCACCGACGAGACCGGGGTCGAACTGCGGGTGCTCTCCGGGCAGGACGAGGCCCGGCTCACCTTCCTGGCCGTCCGCCGCTGGTTCGGCTGGTCCTCCGGCCGACTGCTCAACCTGGACATCGGCGGCGGCTCGCTGGAGATCGCCTGCGGCCTGGACGAGCAGCCGGACGTCGCCTGCTCGCTGCCGCTGGGCGCCGGACGGCTGACCGCCCGCTGGCTGCCCGGCGACGTCGCCGACCCGGACGGACTGCGCGAGCTGAGACGGCACGTCCGGGCCGAGATCGCCCACGTGGTCGGCGAGATCTCCCGGCTGGGGCCGCCGCGGCACGCCGTCGCCACCTCCAAGACCTTCAAGCAGCTGGCCCGGATGACCGGCGCCGCCCCCGCCGACGCCGGCCCGTACGCCGACCGCCGGCTCACCCGCAGCGGGCTGTCCGCCTGGCTGCCGCGGCTGTCCGGGATGACCGTCGCCGAGCGCGCGCAGATCCCCGGCGTCTCCGAGGGCCGGGCCAAGCAGCTGCTGGCCGGGGCGCTGGTCGCCGACGCCGCGATGGACCTGTTCGGCCTGGACGAGCTGGACGTCTGTCCGTGGGCGCTGCGCGAGGGCATCATCCTGCGCCAGCTGGACGCCATGGACAGCCCCGCCGACCGCCGCCGCCCCGCGCTCACCCTGTAGGGCTTCTCCGGAGGCCCGGGCGTGCCGATGGTCACTCCGCCGGGCATCCCACCCCGTTCCGGGCGTGCTCCGCTTACGCTGTCTCCCGTGGTGCAACCAGCGGGCGAGGACGGAACGCAGGAGGGCCGCGCTCCCGGAGCGGACGGGCAGCCGCGGCCGACGAGCCCGCGCGGACGGCTCGGCAAGGCCGGGCTCGGCAAGGCGTCCCTCGGCAAGGCGTCCCTCGGCAAGGCCGTCAAGGGCGCCACCGCCGCGCAGGCCGCCAAGGCCACCAAAGCGGTCAAGGCCGCCAAGGCGGTCAAGGCCGCCAAGGCGGTCAAGGCGGTCAAGGCCGCCCAGCACACCGTGAAGAAGGCCACGAAGAAGACGACCGAGCCCACCACGGCGAAGCCGCCCAAGGAGACCCGCACCGCCCGGGCCGCCGGCGCCGCCAAGGCCGCCGTCCAGTCCGTCCGCTCGGTCAAGGCCGCCAAGCGCGACGCCGCCCGCCCGCCGCTGCTGCGCACCACCGACCGGCTCGTACTGCCCCAGCACCCGACCCTGCACATCCCGGACACCAAGGTGGTGCTGTCCACCGCCTCGGTGTACCCGGCGAGCACCGCCGTCGCCTTCGAACTGGCCGCCAAGCTCGGCTACGACGGGGTCGAGGTGATGGTCTGGAACGACCCGGTCAGCCAGGACCTGGAGGCCCTGCGCCGGCTCTCCGACGCCCATCAGCTGCCGATCCTGGCCGTGCACGCGCCCTGCCTGCTGATCACCCAGCGGGTGTGGACCACCGACCCGTGGACCAAGCTGGTCCGGGCCAGGGCGGCGGCCGAGAAGCTCGGCGCGAGCGCCGTCGTCGTCCACCCGCCGTTCCGCTGGCAGCGGCAGTACGCGCGGGAGTTCGTCGAGGGCATCAACCGGATGGCGGGCGAGACCGACGTCCGCTTCGCCGTCGAGAACATGTACCCGTGGCGCTACCGCGACCGCGAGGTGCTGGCGTACGCGCCGGGCTGGGACGTCACCGAAGAGGAGTACCGGCACTTCACCATCGACCTCTCGCACGTCGCCACCTCCCGGGTCGACGCCTTCGCCATGGTCGAGCGGATGGGTGACCGGCTCGCCCACGTCCACCTGGCCGACGGCAGCGGCTCCGGCAAGGACGAGCACCTGATCCCGGGCCGGGGCAAGCAGCCCTGCGCCGAGCTCCTGGAGCACCTCGCCCGCACCGGCTTCGACGGCCACGTGGTGCTGGAGGTCAACACCCGCCGCTCCGCGTCCCCCGCCGAACGCGAGGCCGATCTGGCCGAGGCCCTCGCCTTCACCCGCTTGCACCTGGCCACCCCCTCGCGCGTACGCTGAGCCCGGGCCCGGCCGGGCGCGAACAGCCGCACCGAGGGGGAGAGATGACGGAACGTCGGAACTACCGCGAGGCCGCCCTGAGCTTCGGCGCGGTCGCCGCCGAGTACGACCGGGGCCGCCCCGGCTACCCCGACGAGCTGTTCGACACGGTGGAGCGGCTCTGGGGCCGCGCCCTCAAGGGGGCCAGGGTCCTGGACGTCGGCGCCGGCACCGGCATCGCCACCCGGCTGCTGGCCGCCCGGGGCGCGGACGTCGTCGCGGTCGAGCCCAGCGACGGGATGGCCGCCCGGTTCCTGCTCTCCTCACCCGCCCTGCCGCTGGTCCGCGGCGACGGCGACGACCTGCCCTTCCACGACGCGTCCGCCGACCTGATCACCTACGCCCAGGCCTTCCACTGGACCCACCCCGAGCGGTCCGTCCCCGAGGCGATCCGGGTGCTGCGGCCCGGCGGGGCCGTCGCCACCTGGTGGAACGTGCAGGACGAGACCGTGCCGTGGGTCCGGGCCCGGGGCCGGCGGATGGCCGCCGCCCTCCCCGACCGCTACCACGGCTACGGCGGGATCAGCGCCCACACCGCCCACTTCGCCCCGGCCGGCCTCGCGGTCGAACGGGCGGTGCTGCGCTGGGAGCGGCGGCTCACCGTCGAGCACCTGCTCACCGACCTCACCTCGCGCTCCTACCTGGCCTCGCTCGGCCCCGAGGAGCGCGCACCGGTGCTGGCCGCCGAACGGGAGGCCGTGCTCGCCGAGTTCCCGGACGGCGTGGTGGTCGAACCGTTCGTCCTGGACGTCACCGTGGCCGTCAAACGGGGCTGACCCGCGGCGCCCGCCGGCTGCCCGCATCGCGGACGCGCCGTCCGCCGGCCGGACGGCGGGCGTAGGCTCGTAAGCCACACGGCCCCCGCACCCTCCTCACCGGCGGGCGCCGGCGACAGCCCCGAAGGAGTGGAGCACAGTGCCCGAGCTGAGGTCCCGTACGGTCACCCACGGTCGCAACATGGCAGGCGCCCGGGCGCTTCTCCGGGCCGCCGGCGTAGCCCGCGAGGACTTCGGCAAGCCGATCATCGCGGTCGCCAACTCCTTCACCGAGTTCGTCCCCGGCCACACCCACCTCCAGCCGGTCGGCCGGATCGTCTCCGAGGCCATCAAGCAGGCGGGCGGCATCCCGCGCGAGTTCAACACCATCGCCGTCGACGACGGCATCGCGATGGGCCACGGCGGCATGCTCTACTCGCTGCCCTCGCGCGACCTGATCGCCGACTCGGTCGAGTACATGGTCAACGCGCACTGCGCCGACGCGCTGATCTGCATCTCCAACTGCGACAAGATCACCCCCGGCATGCTGATGGCCGCGCTGCGCCTGAACATCCCGACCGTCTTCGTCTCCGGCGGCCCGATGGAGGCCGGCAAGGCCACCCTGGTCGACGGCACCGTGCGCAAGCTGGACCTGGTCGACGCGATCTCCCAGGCGGTCAACGAGAACGTCTCCGACGAGGACATCGCGATCATCGAGGAGAACGCCTGCCCGACCTGCGGCTCCTGCTCCGGCATGTTCACCGCCAACTCGATGAACTGCCTCACCGAGGCGATCGGCCTCTCGCTGCCCGGCAACGGCTCGGTGCTCGCCACCCACACCGCCCGCCGGGCGCTGTACGAGAAGGCCGGGCACACCGTCGTCGAGATCGCCAACCGCCACTACGGCCAGGACGACGCCTCGGTGCTGCCGCGCGCGATCGCCACCCGCGCCGCCTTCGAGAACGCCATGGCCCTGGACATCGCCATGGGCGGCTCGACCAACACCATCCTGCACCTGCTCGCCGCCGCCCAGGAGGCCGAGCTGGACTTCGACATGCGGGCCATCGACGCCGTCTCCCGCAAGGTGCCCTGCCTGTCCAAGGTCGCGCCCAACGGCTCGTACTACATGGAGGACGTGCACCGGGCCGGCGGCATCCCGGCCATCCTCGGCGAGCTGTACCGGGGCGGGCTGCTCAACGAGGACGTCCACACCGTGCACGCCGACTCGCTCGCCGAGTGGCTCAAGACCTGGGACGTGCGCGGCGGTTCGCCCTCCGCGGAGGCCGTCGAACTGTGGCACGCCGCCCCCGGCTGCGTCCGCTCCGCCGAGGCCTTCTCCCAGTCCGAGCGCTGGGAGTCGCTGGACACCGACGCCGCCAAGGGCTGCATCCGCAGCGTCGAGCACGCCTACTCGGTCGAGGGCGGCCTCGCCGTGCTGTACGGCAACCTCGCCGAGGACGGCTGCATCGTGAAGACGGCCGGCGTGGACGAGTCGATCTGGACCTTCAGCGGCCCGGCCGTCGTGGTCGAGTCCCAGGAGGACGCGGTCGAGGCGATCCTCGCCAAGCGGGTCAAGGAGGGCGACGTCGTCGTCATCCGCTACGAGGGCCCCAAGGGTGGCCCGGGCATGCAGGAGATGCTCTACCCCACCTCCTTCCTCAAGGGCCGCGGCCTCGGCAAGGCCTGCGCGCTGGTCACCGACGGCCGCTTCTCCGGCGGCACCTCGGGCCTGTCCATCGGCCACGCCTCCCCGGAGGCGGCCTCCGGCGGCACCATCGCGCTGGTCGAGGACGGCGACACCATCGCCATCGACATCCCGGCCCGGACCATCTCCCTCGAGGTGCCGGCCGAGGTCCTCGCCGAGCGCCGCCGCGCGCTGGAGGCCGGGGACGGCTACCGGCCGAAGAACCGCGACCGCCAGGTCAGCCAGGCCCTGCGGGCCTACGCGGCGATGGCCACCTCGGCCGACAAGGGCGCCGTCCGGGACGTCGGCAAGCTCGGCTGAGACCTGCTGTCACGAGGAGGAGCCGTCCCGCCGGCCGGGACGGCTCCTCCGCCGTCCGTGCCGACCGGGTGATAATCGGGGGCGTGAGCGAGCAGCCCCCCACCCCCGCCCCCAAGCCCGCCGGCGCCCCCGAGCCGGAGCCGATCCGCTTCTTCGGCACCAGCTGGCTCGACCGGGACAACGGCTACTGGCCGCGCCGGGTCGGCGTCTCGACCGGCGCCCTGGTCGCCACCGCCGCCGCCGTGCTGGTGCTGCGCTTCGGCGTCGAGGGCGTCGCGCTCTCCGACAGCGGCGGCTTCCTGAACGGGCTGCTCACCGCGGCGATCGCGGTCTGCTCGCTGATGTCCGTCCGGCGCACCTGGAAGGTGCTCACCGAGGGCAAGGACCAGCTGACCGGCTGGATGGCCGAGGACAAGTCGCTCGGCGCGGTCTGGCTGATCGGCGGGGCCGGCAGCCTGGCCGCCTACTTCGCCCGCAGCCTGGTCGAGGCCCCGGGCGAGGCCGTCCGGCGCGCCGCGTACGAGCGGGCCGTCGAGCAGCACGCCAAGCGCCGGGCCGGCCGCAGCGGCCGCCCCGGCGGGAAGCGCAAGCGCTGACGTCAGTAGCGGCTGACCCTGCCGCAGTCTCCGCCGCCGGTGGTCGGAAGGTCATTGCTGCGGTCGTACGGGTCGCTCTTGGGGCCGGTCTGTCCCGGATCGGGGCTCGCGAACTGCTCGAACTCCGGGTGCAGCAGGCCGTCGTAGACGCCGCACGCGCTGTTGCCGAGGTCCGACGCGGACTTGTCGATCATGAGCTTCCCCGGATTGACCTGGAACCTGGCCGGTCGTAGAAGCGGCAGTCCTGCTGCCTGCGCACGATCGTCCGGGTGGTCCAGGTAATTCCGGATCTTCGGCTATCGGCATCGCGCCGGTATGCCGACGGGGTGTGACGGTTCGTCGATCGGGGGCGCACCTTGTGGTGAACCCGTGCGCGGGGCTGGAGCGTTCACCGGTCCTTGTCCGGGAAAGTGCTCCGGTCAGCCCTTGCCGCGGGCCTGCTTCACCGAGCCCACCACCCCGGCGATCACCAGCAGGAGGCCCGCCGGGAGTAGCGAGATGAAGAAAGCGCCGAACAGCCCGGCGTCGCCGAGGAAGTACTGCGCCAGGGTGTTCAGCACCAGCAGCCCGCCGGCCGCCGGAAGGGCCGACTGCCACGGGTGCGCGTCGGCCCAGCGGCGCAGCCGTCGGTCGGTGGTGTCGCGGCGCAGCTGCCCGCCGACGGTGCCGACCAGGAAGAGGAAGAACAGGGCCCAGCCGGCCGGTCCGGCCAGCATGCTCAGCGACCAGTCACCGGAGATCGCCTCGACCCCCAGGGCGGTCGCCCCCACCACCGCACCGACTCCCGCAGCGGTCCGCCACGGGCCCACCGTCGCCGAGGCGGCGGCGAGTTGCCGGTTCTCACGTCGGGACATCTCGTCGTGTGCCATGCCTCCACCGTGCGCCTGCCCGGGCCGGGAGGCCATAGGGGAAACCCCGGAGTTTTCTCCCTAGGGGCGACCGCCCTCGCGACGGCTTCCCGGTACCCGGGGACCACGGAGCGGACGGTCCCGACGGGCGCCGCCGCGCGGTGGAAGGATGGCCGCAGTACCGAGGCAAGGAGCGGACCATGGGCAGCAGCGCAGCACACGGACAGAAGATCGCCTTCCTGGGCACCGGCAAGATCGGGGAGGCCCTGCTCTCCGGTCTGCTGCGGGCCGGCAAGGCCCCGTCGGACGTCCTGGTGACCGCCCGCCGCCCGGAGCGCGCGGCCGAACTCACCGCCCGCTACGGCGTGGTGGCCGTCTCCAACGCCGAGGCCGCCAAGCTGGCCGACACCCTGATCCTCGCCGTCAAGCCGCAGGACATGGGCACCCTGCTGGAGGAGCTGGCCCCGCACATCAGCCCGGACCGGCTGGTGATCTCGGCGGCGGCCGGCATCCCGACCGCCTGGTTCGAGGAGCGGCTGGCGGCCGGCACCCCGGTGGTCCGGGTGATGCCCAACACGCCCGTGCTGGTGGACGAGGGGATGAGCGTCATCTCCGGCGGCTCGCACGCACGGGAGGAGCACCTGGCGCGCGCCGAGGAGATCTTCAGCTCGGTCGGCAAGGCGCTGCGGCTGCCGGAGTCCCAGCAGGACGCGGCCACCGCGCTGTCCGGCTCGGGCCCGGCCTACTTCTACTTCCTGGTCGAGGCCATGACCGACGCGGGCATCCTGCTCGGCCTGCCCCGGCAGGTGGCGCACGACCTGATCGTGCAGTCCGCGATCGGCGCCTCGGTGATGCTGCGCGACTCCGGCGAGCACCCGGTGAAGCTGCGCGAGGCGGTCACCTCCCCGGCCGGCACGACCATCGCGGCCATCCGCGAGCTGGAGAACCACGGGGTGCGGGCCGCGCTGCTGGGCGCCCTGGAGGCGGCCCGGGACCGTTCCCGGGAGCTGGCCTCCGGCGGGAAGTGATCGCGCGCGACCCCTCCCGCAATCGCGGCGCAACCCCTACGCTCTCGGCCACCATCGTCCGTACCGGCCAGTAGCGAGGTCCCGCATGAGTGCCGCGCCGTCCGTGCAGCCCGTCTCGTCCTCGATGGCCGTCGGCCTGCGCGCCGGGCGGGCCGCGCTCGCCGTCAGCTTCCTGCTCCAGGGCACCACCTTCGCGCTGCTGGTCACCTGCATCCCGGAGATCCAGCACCGGTACGGGCTGAGCGACGGGTTGCTGCCGGTCTTCCTCGCCGCGGTGCCGATCCTGGCCGGGGCGGGCTCGATCCTCTCCGAGCAGTTGGTGAAGCGCACCGGCGCCCGGGCCGTGCTGCGGGTGGTCCAGCCGGCGGTCTGCCTCAGCCTGGCGGGCGCCGGGCTGGGCGACTCGCTGTGGCAACTCGCCCTCGCGCTCGGCGCGTTCGGTCTGTTGGTCGGCGCGCTGGACGCCAGCATGAACATGCTGGGGGTGGGGCTGCAGCACCGCTACGGCCGCTCGATCATGATCGGGTTCCACGCCGCGTTCAGCCTCGGCGGCATCCTCGGCGCGGCGATCGCGGGCCTCGGCTCGCACTACGGCCTGGGGCTGCCGGTGCTGTTCGGCACGGCCGGGGCGGTGATCGCCCCGCTCGCGGTGCTGACCGGCACCGGCTTCGCCGGACCGGCCGAACTCGGCGACGCCGTCCGGGAGGCCGCCGAGGCCGCCGCCCGGTCCATCCCGTGGCGCCCGCTGCTGCCGCTGTGCCTGGCGATGGCCTTCGCGTACATCGCGGACGCCTCCGTCTCCAACTACAGCGTCAAGTACCTCACCGACGGCCTGGGCAGCCGCGAGGACCTCGCCAAGCTCTCCTACCTCGGCTACATGGTCGCGATGCTGCTCGGCCGGGCCCTGGGTGACCGCGCGGTGCAGCGCTTCGGTGCGGTCGCGGTGGTGCGCGGCGGCGCGGCGCTGGCCGCGCTCGGCTTCGGGCTGGCCGCGGTGGCGCCCGTCGCCTGGGCGGGCATCGCCTCGTTCACCGTGCTCGGCTTCGGCATCTGCGCGATCATCCCCCAGGTGTTCGCGGCCGGCGGGCGGCTCTTCCCGGCCGACTCGGACGCCGCCGTGGCCCGGCTCAACCTCTTCAACTACGTGGGCTTCCTGATCGGTTCGCCGCTGGTCGGGGCGATCGCGGACGCCGGCTCGTACCGCTGGGCGCTGCTCGCCCCGATGCTGCTGGTGCTCGCCGTGCTGCCGCTGGCCGAGCGCTTCGCCCCGGCACCGGTGGTGGCCCCCGCCGCGGCGACACGCCCCTAGGCCCCCGCGGTGGGTGGGCGAGCCCTGGCGGTCGTCCGTGCACGCCCACCCACTACGGTGGAGGCCATGCCCGAAGCCGAGCGTGACACCCCCTGCGGCCTGCACCTCTTCTGGGACGAGGCCGTCACCGCCTACGACTTCGGCCCCGGCCACCCGATGGACCCGACCCGGCTGGCGCTCACCATGCGCCTGGTCGAGGCCCTCGGGCTGGACGCCGGGCCCGGGGTGACCGTCCGCTCCGCGCCGGCCGCGGGGGAGTCCACCCTGCGGCTGGTGCACACCCGGGAGTACGTCGAGGCGGTCAAGCACGCCGCCGCGCACCCCGAGCAGTCGGACCCCCGGCACGGCCTCGGCACCGACGACAACTGGTCCTTCCCGGCCGTCCATTCGGCCTCCGCGCTGATCGCCGGTCAGTCGGTCGCCGCCGCCGAGGCGGTCTGGCGCGGCGAGACCCCGCACGCCGTGAACTTCGCCGGCGGGCTGCACCACGCGATGCCCGGCAAGGCCTCCGGCTTCTGCATCTACAACGACCCGGCCCTCGCCATCGCCCGGCTGCTCGAACTCGGCGCCGAGCGGGTCGCCTACGTCGACGTGGACGTCCACCACGGCGACGGCGTCCAGGAGGCCTTCTGGAACGACCCCCGGGTGCTGACCGTCTCGCTGCACGAGCACCCGGCCACGCTCTTCCCGCAGACCGGCTGGCCCACCGAGACCGGCGGCCCGGACGCCCCCGGCTCCGCCGCCAACCTGCCGCTGCCGGCCGGCACCGGCGACGCCGGCTGGCTGCGCGCCTTCCACGCCCTGGTGCCCGAGCTGCTCGCCGCCTTCCGGCCGCAGGTCCTGGTCACCCAGCACGGCGCGGACACCCACCTGGAGGACCCGCTCGCCCATCTGGCCGTCACCGTGGACGCCCAGCGGCTGATCGCCGAGGAGCTGCACGAGCTGGCCCACCGGCACGCCGGCGGCCGCTGGGTGGCCACCGGTGGCGGCGGCTACGCGGTGGTGGACGTCGTCCCACGCAGCTGGACCCACCTGGTCGCCACCGCCGCCGGCCGGCCCGTCGACCCGGCCACCGAGACCCCCGAGGCCTGGCGCGCCGAGGTCTACCACCGCACCCGCCGCCCGGCCCCGCTGCGGATGACCGACGGCGCCCGCCCGGCCTGGCGCGACTTCGACTCGGGTTACGATCCGGCCGACCGACTCGATCAGGCCATCCTCGCCAGCCGCCGCGCGGTGTTCCCGCACCACGGACTGCTGGCCTGAAACCGCCGCCCCGGCCGCGCGTCGGGCGGGCCGTGCGTACGCCCACTGGTGCGATCCGCCGAGTGACTACGTACTGCAACGGTCCTATCTCTCACCGTACGAGGACTGCATCTCCCCTCTTCCCACTGGTACCACCCATAACTACTCTGGGGATACACGTGTGCCGGTGGAGTCACCGGAGGGGAAGCCGGTGCCTTGCACACGGGTAAGGGTCGGGTGATGGTCATGAGTTCCGTCGAGCGTCCCCTGCAGGAAGTCGTCTTCCTGACCGTGGCCGAGGTCGCCGCGGTCATGCGGGTGTCCAAGATGACCGTGTACCGGTTGGTGCACAGCGGAGAGCTGCCGGCCATCCGGGTCGGACGGTCCTTCCGGGTGCCCCAGCAGGCGGTGCACGAGTACCTCAAGGAGTCGTACGTGCGGCTCGAGAGCGCGTAGCCGACCGGTCGGGCGGGGGCGCGTCCGCAGCCGTGGACGCGCCCCCGTCCGCCCCGGATTTCCCGGGAGTTTCCCGGCTGCCGGGAGTGCGATTTACAGGCCCGGGCACACGGACGGTAGGCTAGGCCCTCACGTCAGTCGTATGGACTCCGTCTCTCACGGACGAGAGTCTCAGTGAGCGAGGGTTGTTCCGTGGGCTCTGTCATCAAGAAGCGTCGCAAGCGTATGGCCAAGAAGAAGCACCGCAAGCTTCTGAAGAGGACCCGGGTCCAGCGCCGCAACAAGAAGTAACGCCTGAGCCTGCGCTTCGGCCCCGCACTCGCGGGGGTCACCCCCGCACTGGGGTTCGGCGGCGCAGGAAGAACTCATCGGCCCCGCCCTCGCGGGGGTCAGGCGTTCCACCGCCCGCCCAGGCTTCGTGCCCGGGCGGGCGGTGTCGTTTCACGGCCCGGCGCGGCGGCGCGGTACGGTGCACGCAGGCCGCTCGGTCGAGGGAATGGGGTGCAGCACCGTGGGCGTGGTCGTGCTCGTCACCGGCGTGGCACGCCATCTCGGTGCCCGCTTCGCCGCCGAGGTCCGTCGCCGGCCGGGGGTGGACCGGGTCGTCGGGGTGGACGTGCAGCCGCCGCGGCAGCCGGTCGAGGAGCCGGACGGCTCGGCCGCGCCGTACACCTTCCACCAGCTGGACCTGCGCCGCCCGGCGGTCTCCCGGGTGATCGCCGAGCACCGGGTGGACACCGTGGTGCACCTCAGCGTCAGCGCCACCGGCCTGGGCTCCACCAACCGCTCCGCGGTGAAGGAGTCCAACGTCATCGGCACCATGCAGCTGCTCGGCGCCTGCCAGAAGGCCCCCGGGGTGCGCCGGCTGGTGGTGAAGTCGACCACCGGCGTCTACGGCTCCGCGCCCCGCGACCCGGCGGTGTTCAGCGAGCGGAACCAGCCGAAGGACCCGCCCGGCGGCGGCTTCGCCAAGGACGCGGCCGAGGTGGAGGGCTACGTGCGCGGCTTCGCCCGGCGCCGCCCGGACGTCGCGGTGACGGTGCTGCGCTTCGCCAACATCGTCGGCCCGGGCGCGGACACCCCGCTCAGCGAGTACTTCGCCCTGCCGGTGCTGCCGACCGTGCTCGGCTACGACCCCAGGCTGCAGTTCGTGCACGAGGACGACGCGGTCGCGGTGCTCTGCCGGGCCGTCGACGAGCCCGCCCCGGGCACCGTCAACACCGGCACCTTCAACGTGGCGGGGGAGGGAGTGCTGCTGCTCTCCCAGTGCGCCCGCCGGCTCGGCCGCCCCACCCTGCCGCTGCTGCTGCCCGCGGTCAGCTGGATGGCCGCGCTGGCCCGGCAGACCCGGCTGGTGGACGTCTCGCCGGAGCAGCTGCGGCTGCTGACCCACGGCCGGGTGGTGGACACCACCCGGCTGCGGGAGGTCTTCGGCTACCGCCCGGCGTTCAGCACTCCGGAGGCCTTCGCCGACTTCGCCGCCGCCCTGGGCCCCGGCCTGCTGCCGCCCGAGCGGCTGGCCGCCGTCACCGACCGGCTGGCCACCCTGGTCGTGCCGCACGAGCGGCCCGCCGTACCGAACCGCCCCCGCCGCCCGAGGAGCTGAACCGCGATGAGTGCCGCCGCCGAGAAAGCGCCGGGCGAGGCCAAGGTCATCCCGATCGAGACCGCCCCCAGCTGGACGTCCCCCGAGGGCCCCGGGCTGGCCGACCGGCTCGCCGGAGCCGTCGGCGGGGCGCTGTCCGGGCAGCTCGGCCCGGCGGCGACCCGGCTGTTCGGCAAGGGCTGGGAGGGCCGGGCCACCGAGGGGCTGGCCTTCCTGCGCCGCCGGATCACCGGCGACTACGAAGTGGACGAGTTCGGCTTCGACCGGGAGCTCACCGAGGAGGTGTTGCTCTCGCTGCTGCGTCCGCTGGCCGAGAAGTACTTCCGGATCACCGTCGAGGGGATCGAGAACATCCCGTCCGAGGGCGGCGCGCTGATCGTCGCCAACCACTCCGGCACCGTCCCGCTGGACGCCCTGATGACCCAGGTGGTCATCCACGACCACCACCCGCACCACCGGCACCTGCGGATGCTCGCCGCCGACCTGGTCTTCGTGCTGCCGGGCGTCAACGAACTGGCCCGCAAGGCCGGCCACACCCTGGCCTGCAACGAGGACGCCCAGGCGCTGCTGGAGCGCGGCGAGGTGGTCGGGGTCTGGCCGGAGGGCTTCAAGGGCATCGGCAAGCCGTTCTCCGAGCGCTACAAGCTGCAGCGCTTCGGCCGCGGCGGCTTCGTCTCCTCGGCGCTGCGGGCGAGGGTGCCGATCGTGCCGTGCTCGATCGTCGGGGCGGAGGAGACCTACCCGATGATCGGCAACGTGAAGACGCTGGCCCGGCTGCTCGGTCTGCCGTACGTGCCGATCACGCCGACCTTCCCGTGGCTGGGGCCGCTCGGGGTGCTGCCGCTGCCGACCAAGTGGACGATCCGCTTCGGCGAGCCGATCGCCACCGACGGCTATCCGGCGGAGGCGGCGGACGATCCGATGCTGGTCTTCGACCTGGCCGACGAGGTGCGCGAGACCATCCAGCACACCCTCTACCAGCTGCTGGTGCAGCGGCGTTCGGTGTTCTTCTGATCCCTCCTCCGGAAACGGTGTGACGGTGGCCCGGCGGAGCGCACTCCGCCGGGCTCGGCCCGCTGCTGCGCCCCGGCGAGACCGGCTGCTGGAGCTGCCTGGCCCAG